>JAFMQT010000335.1 GCA_017354515.1 Nocardia sp.
GCATCACATTCGGTGCCGGCGGGGAACTTTCGGCTACCGCGGCCCGACCTGTCGGGGAGACGTCGTGTGAGTAGGCCCGCGTTTCGGATGCGTTCGCCAGGAGGAGATACCGCGTGAAGATCAGCCCGCAACCCGGAATAGGTGTCGTCGCCGAGGGTTTCGATCCCGGCTCCGCCGAGGATGTCCGGGCGTTGAAGCAGGCGGCTTATCGGCACCGGATCGTTATCGTCAAAGACCAGTACCCCGATCCGGCCGGACTTCTCGAATTCGGGCGCCGGCTCGGGACACCGCAGCTGTACTACGAGCCGATCTACCAGCATCCGGAGGTGCCGGAGGTTTTCGTGTCCTCGAACGTCTCCGCCGGCGGCAAACAGCTGGGAGTTCCCAAGACCGGCCAATTCTGGCATTCGGACTACCAATTCATGTCCCGGCCTTACGATCTCACGATCATCTCACCGCGCCGGGTGCCCAAAGAACGCCGCGGCACCCTCTACATCGACCTCGCCGAGGCCTATCGCCGGCTGGATCCGGAACTGGCCCGCGCCGCCGAGGCCACGGTCGCCGTGCACACCCCGCGGCGCAAGTTCAAGATCCGCCCCGACGACGTCTACCGGCCGATCGGTGACCTGCTCGCCGAAATCGATAGGCGCACACCGCCTGTTCGTCGCCCGACGGTCCTGCGCCATCCACACACCGGCGAGCGTCTGCTCTATGTGACCGAGGGTGCGACCGAAACTCTCGAGGACGCCGACGGTACGCCGTGCCCCGAGTTGCTGACCCAATTGCTCTCCGCCACCGGACAACTCGATGAGAGCAACGAACATCCGGCCATCCACCTGCAGAAATTCGATGTGGGCGACCTGCTGATCTGGGACAATATCGCTCTGGCGCATCGGTCCCTGCACAACCCCAGCGCGGAGCCGGCGGAGTCCTGGCGCGTCACCGTCTACGACGACGCATCGGCGGTGGCCGCCTGAGCGGTGGTGCCTACCCGATCAATGAGGGGGGTGGGCACCACCGGCCCAGCAGCGCATCCTCAGGACGAGACGAGTTCGTAGCCGGCCTCTTCGACGGCGGCGCGGACATCGGCTGCCCGCAGGGCGGCCTCGCTGCGCACGGTGACCCGGCCCTGTTCCACGTCGACGTCCACCCCGGTCACCCCCGGCAGTTTCTGGACCTCGGAGGTCACATGCTGCGCGCAGTGCCCGCACGTCATCCCCGTCACCTGGTACACCTCTTCGGCCACGTCACACCCTTTTTCGCTTCGACTGTGAGATGACACGACCACGCGTGTCACCGTCGGACATCAAGTAGGTCGGATCCGCGGCGGCTCGAGTTCCCGGGTGCGGCCGACCGGTTTCGCACACCCTAGGCGGCGCGATGGTGGCTCGCAGGCCGCCGGTGCCGGAACGTCCTGACCTGCTCGTCCGTAGCGGCCGGTGCGGTGTCATCGGTCTCGAGGTAATCCCGTGGCGGTGTGACCGAGGCGGTGTGCTGCGGATGATCGTCATCGCGGTGCCGGCGGGACACCAGATACAGCAGGGCCAGACCGAGAACGACCGGGATATGGGTCACCAGCCGCTCGGCGGTGACCTCGCCTCGAACCACATCGAGCACCGACATCACCGTCAGCACTCCGACGAAGACGGTGAGCAGCGGCAGTTGCCCGGCGGCCGCGCGAGTGCGCAGCGTCACCCACACCAGACCGATCCCGATCGCCACATTCCACGCCGCGCTCTCGTGGCTCATATGGCCCATCATGAAGCCCTGCCCCATCATGCTCATCCCCTGGCCGGCGCCGGTGTCGGCGCCGAACAGTTGCGTCAGTGCCAGGGCGGTCTGCGCGACGGCGACGATGCCGAGGGCGATCCGGACGTAGTCGACTTTCCGGCGCTGCGGCAGCTGCGCCATGATCGCGCCGGTCAGGTCCGGGACCTGCGGCGCGGTCTGCAGGATCGTCGCGCGACGCAATGCTTCGGCACGTCGATACCAGTCCTGGCAGGCCGGGCACGCCGAAAGATGCCGATCGGTGGTGTCGGCGAGGATCGGCTCCCGCTCGCCGTCGATGCGCGCCGAGAGTGCCTCACGTACCGTTTCGCACTTCATACTCACTAGTCGTACCGACCCGGCCGCTGGTTCCCGGGACCGGTTACGTTTCGATATCGGGCCCGCTGTAACCTGCCCACATGCGCGGTAAGGATGTCGAAGACGAATTGACCGCGCTGGCGATGGCCGCGGGACGCGGTGATCGGCGAGCGTTCGAGCAGTGGGTTCGGGCGCTGCAGGCCGATATCTGGCGGTTTCACGCCTATCGGGCCGGTCCGGGTGCCGCCGACGATCTCACCCAGGAAACCTTCGTTCGCGCCTTCGGCAGTCTGCCGCGGTTCGCCGGCCGGGCGTCCTCGCGGGCCTGGCTGCTGTCGATCGCCCGGCGCGTGGTGGTCGATTCGATCCGCTCCGCGGTCGCGCGCCCCCGGTTGCACGGCGGTGACGACTGGCAGACCCTCGCCGAACAGCGCGCCGCCCAGCAGCGGTCGGGCCGTGCGTTCGAGGATCTGGTCGAGGTCCGGGTGCTGCTCGATGGCCTCGACCCCGAACGCCGCGAAGCCCTGGTGCTGACCCAGGTACTGGGCCTGTCCTATCAGGAGGCCGCAGATGTGTGCGGGGTTCCGGTAGGAACTGTGCGCTCGCGCATCGCCCGGGCCCGCGAAGATCTGCTGGCCGCCGGCGAGGAACGCGACGGCGACGTCGGCTGATCTCGCGGCCTTGGACTATTCGCCGACTTCCCGGGCGCGTCGTTGTGAACCACACGCGATTTCGCGGATGCGGTAACACCCGCGTCCACCGCTGGCTAGCGTGGGAACCTCTGGCGTCTGGTAGCCCGAGCCTGCGGTGATCGTCCCGAACCAGCCGGGACGGGGAGGGAGCTGTGATGGCGAAGGTGTCGGCGGATCGTCGTCGCCCCTCGCAGGATCGAGCGCGCGTGACCCGCGAGCAGATCCTCGACACCGCCGCCGACCTGTTCGGTAAGCGCGGCATCGCCGACACGTCGACCAATCGGATCGCCGCCCAGGCCGAGGTGAGCGTGGGGACCGTCTATCGCTATTTCGCCGACCGCGAGGCCATCGTCGACGAACTACTCGAACGCCTCATCAGCGGTATCGAGCAGCGCTTCACGCAGCAGATCTTCGGCATCGAGGATCAGTCCTTCCTGCGGATCAGCACGTCGATACTCGAAGCGATCACCGAGGAGCTGGCGGATAACGCACCGCTGGTGCGGGCCCTGGCCGCGGGTGTCCAGTTCTACAGCAGCGGAATACCCGAACTCGAACCCCGCCTGCGACTGCTGGTGAAGGTGCTGATCATCCAGGTGCTCGGTCCGGGCGATGACGAACGCTACGAGGTGATGAGTTATGTCCTGGTCAATACCGGTTTCGCGGCGGTGCTGCGGGCCTGCGGTCCGGAGGTCGAGGCCACCGAACGCCGGCGCCTGATCACGGCGACCGCCGAGATGATCGGGGCCTGGGCCGACAGCCAGGTCGACGCCGGCGTACGTGGCGAGTTCAGCGAGGTCCACCGGTGAGCAATCATGTTCCCAGAGGGCGGATTTCGCGCGGCGGCAGAGTCGGCCGGGTAGTGGCGGGGCAGGCGGTGCGCGGTGTCGGCACCCGGCTGTCGATGCTGGGCCGCCCCGAACAGGTGCGCCAACGCCTGCGCGAACGCGCCGCGCGGCAGACCGCCCAGCAGCTGGTCACCGTGCTCGGCGGGATGAAGGGCGCGGCGATGAAAGTCGGGCAGATGCTGTCGGTGCTCGACCTGGACATGCTGCCCGAGGAGCAGCGCGAGCTGTTCCGCATCAAACTCGCCGAATTACGCGATCAGGCACCGACATTCCCGATGCGGGCGATGCGGAAGGTCATCGAGGACGATCTCGGACCGATGAGCCGCGTCTTCGCCGATTTCGACGAGACCCCGATCGCGGCTGCCTCGATCGGACAGGTATACCGGGCGCGGCTGCGCGACGGTCGCCAGGTCGCGGTCAAGGTGAAATATCCCGGCGTCGACCGCGCGGTGCACGCCGATATGCGCAATCTGATGATGATCAGCCGGCTGTGGAAGGCGGGCCTGCCGAGTGCCGCCGACGACGATGTCCTGGCCGAGATCACCCGCACCATCGGCGGCGAACTCGACTATCCGCGCGAGGCGCGCACCCAGCATCATGTGGCGGCGCGCTATCGCGGGCACCCCTACATCACGGTGCCGGACAGTATCGAAACCTATTGCGGCCCCAATGTTCTGGTTACCGAGCTGGTCGACGGCCGGCCGTTCGGGGATATCCGAGCCCTGCCCGATGCCGATCGCCGCCGGATCGGTGAGCTGATCTACCGCTTCTACATCACCTCGCTGTTCGACGACAACGAGTTCTGCGGCGACCCGCATCCCGGCAATATCCTGCTCGCCGCCGACGGCCGGCCGGCCTTCGTCGACTTCGGGCTCTACACCGATATGAGCCCGGCCGATGTGGAACTCGAACGCGAGATCATCCGCGCCGCAGGCGAATACCGCGCCGGCGATATCTATCGGTCGTGGGTCGTGCGCGGCATCGTCGATCCCGACGCCGAGGTCACCCCCGAGGAATGTCTCGACTACGTCTGGGCGGCGACCGGGTGGCATCTGCTCGACGAGGACATCACCGTCACACCCGAATTGGCCACCAGCGCGGCGGTTTTCGCCGTCGACCCGCGAATATCGGCCTTCCGAGGTATGCACCGTCAGCACCTGCCGCCCGAGCACGTGTTCTCCCGCCGCGCCGATCTGTACACCTACGCTGTGCTCGGACAACTGCACACCACCGACAACTGGCACCGCCTCGCCCGCGAATGGCTCTATCGCGAACCACCCACCACCGAAATCGGCCGGGATATCGCGCGGTGGCGGCGCGGCGCGCGGCCGGTATCGAGCTGAGGCGGGAATCGATGGCCAAGTCCGCGACCAAACGTCACCGTCCGGCGCAGCACCGCGCCCGCGCGACCCGCGAACATATCCTCGACACCGCCGCGCGACTGTTCGCCGAGCGCGGGATCACCAACACCTCGACCAACCGCATCGCCGCCGAAGCCGAGGTCAGTATCGGCACCGTCTACCGCTACTTCGCCGATCGCGGGGTGATGGTCGACGAGTTACTCGAGCGCATGATGACCGATGTCGAACGCCGCCTTGCCGACCGGGCCGCCGATATCGGCACCGCACCACCGCCCCAGCTGATCGGCTCGCTGCTGGAGGAATTGAGTGCCGAGGTGGTCGCCCACGCGCCCCTGGTGCGAGCCCTCGCCGGCGGACTTCAGTTCTACAGCACCAGCATTCCCGAATTCGAGCCGCGAATGCGCGGCTCGGTCGAGGATCTCCTCACCCAGATCCTGGGTCCCGAGCCGGTCGCGAACACCTACGACATGATGGCCTTCGTCATCGTCAACACCATCTTCGCGACCCTGGTCCGCACCTCGGCGCGGGAGTTCGACGATGCGAAGCG
>JAFMQT010000336.1 GCA_017354515.1 Nocardia sp.
GGACTGGTTCACCGCCCCGCACGTCCTGTTCGCCGGCCGGTGGCAGGTCTCCGCCGACGCCGACCGCATCGGGGTGCGGCTGGACCGGCATGGCGGCGCTGCACCGCTGTCTCGCGTCGACACCGCCGAATTGCCCACCGAGGGAATGGCATTGGGGTCGATTCAGGTTCCGCCCGCAGGACGGCCGGTGGTGCTGCTGGCCGACCGCCCGATCACCGGCGGGTATCCGGTGGTGGGTACGGTCATCGACGCCGATGTGGATCTGTTCGGCCAGGCACGGCCGGGTCAGCTCGTCGAATTCCGGCCCTGGCGGCCATGATCGGCACCGGTTCCGTCGCTGTTGTGAGGCCGCGGCAGCCGGGATCCGTGCCGGGCCGAACCAGCGGGCCGGCGCCGCACGCACACCGGTCGGGTCCTCGGTCGCGGCGGCGCACAATTCCTGAGGCCGGCGGTTGGGCCGCGCTAAAGTTCGTTCATGACTTCCGGAAAGACGCAGATCTGGCACAACCCGCGCTGCTCCAAGAGCCGCACCGCCAAGGCCGCGCTGGACGAGGCCGGTGTCGAGTACACCGAACGCCGCTACCTCGACGATCCGCCCACCGCGGCCGAACTGCGTACGGTGCTGGATCAATTGGGTCTGCAACCGTGGGACATCACCCGGACGAGCGAGGCCGAGGCCAAGGAGCTCGGGATGTCCGGCTGGTCGCGCACGCCGGCCGACCGCGACCAGTGGATCGACACGCTGGTGGCCACCCCGAAGCTGATTCAGCGCCCGATCGTGGTCACCCCGGACGGTCGCGCGGCGGTGGCCCGCGATGAGCGCTCGCTGAAGTCGGTTCTGTAGTCCGGACCCGGTTATCGGACCGAACCGTGGGCGTCGCACGGCCCCGCCTCGCCCACCCCGCGACCCTCGGCGGAAACGCTTCACGGGCCAGTAGGATTCAAGGATGCAGCGCATTATCGGAATCGAGGTCGAGTACGGGATCTCCACGCCGTCGGAGCCGTCGGCGAACCCGATTCTCACATCCACCCAGGCGGTGCTCGCCTACGCCGCGGCCGAGGGTGTACCACGCGCCAAGCGCACCCGCTGGGACTATGAGGTGGAGTCGCCGCTGCGCGACGCCCGCGGCTTCGACCTGGGCAAACTCAATGGCCCCGCACCGGTGATCGATGCCGACGAGGTCGGCGCGGCCAATATGATCCTCACCAACGGCGCCCGCCTGTACGTCGACCACGCGCACCCGGAATACTCCGCTCCCGAGGTGGTCGACCCGCTGGACGCGGTGATCTGGGACAAGGCCGGCGAACGCGTGATGGAGGCCGCCGCGCGGCACGCCTCGAGTGTGCCCGGGGCCGCGCGCATGCAGCTGTACAAGAACAATATCGACGGTAAGGGCGCCTCCTACGGCACCCACGAGAACTACCTGATGAGCCGCGACACCCCGTTCAACCAGATCATCGTCGGCCTGACGCCGTTCTTCGCCTCCCGCCAGGTGGTGTGCGGATCGGGCCGGGTCGGCATCGGCCAGTCCGGGGATCACGCCGGATTCCAGCTGTCGCAGCGCGCGGACTACATCGAGGTCGAGGTAGGTCTCGAGACCACCCTCAAACGCGGCATCATCAACACCCGCGACGAACCGCATGCCGACGCCGACAAGTACCGGCGCCTGCACGTGATCATCGGTGACGCCAATCTCGCCGAATGGGCGACCTATCTCAAGGTCGGCACCAGCGCGCTGGTGCTGGATCTGATCGAGGCGGGCGAGGATCTGTCGGATCTGCAACTGGCCCGCCCGGTCACCGCGGTGCACACCATCAGTCACGATCCGAGCCTGCGCGCCACCGTCGCGCTGACCGACGGCCGGGAGCTGACCGGCCTTGCGCTGCAACGAATCTACCTGGATCGAGTGGAGAAGTTCCACGATCGTGAGGGCACCGCCGACGCCCGTGTCACCGACATCCTGGACAAGTGGGCGCACGTGCTGGACCTGCTGGAGCGCGATCCGCTCGAATGCGCCGATCTGCTGGATTGGCCGGCCAAGCTGCGCCTGCTCGAGGGCATGCGAACCCGGGAGGGTCTGGGGTGGGCCGCCCCCAAGCTGCACATGATGGATCTGCAGTATTCGGATGTGCGCCTGGACAAGGGCCTGTACAACCGCCTGGTGGCGCGGGGGTCGATGCGACGCCTGGTCACCGAACAGCAGGTGACCGACGCGATGACCAACCCGCCCACCGATACCCGCGCTTACTTCCGCGGCGAATGCCTGCGCCGGTTCGGCGGCGATATCGCCGCCGCCAGCTGGGATTCGGTGATCTTCGATCTGGGCGGGGACTCGCTGGTGCGGATCCCGACCCTCGAACCCCGTCGCGGCACCAAATCCCATGTGGGCGAACTGCTCGAGGGTGCGGGCACCGCGGCCGAACTGGTCAAGCAGCTCACCTCCTGAGCGGCCGCACGCGCGGCGGCCTTCGACGCACATTGCGGTGTAATCCGGCATGTTGTCGCCGGGGCTGGGTAGTGTTGAAGAACGAGCAGCGGAGGATTTCCGGTGCTCGCCGATATCAGTACGACAGGAGGTCGGCTGCGATGGCACAAGAGCAGACCACACGCACCGGTGGCGGCGGCGAGGACGACGAGAGCGCCGGCGCCGATGCCGCGGGACAGGAACGCCGCGAGAAGCTGGCCGAGGAGACCGACGACCTGCTCGACGAGATCGATGACGTGCTGGAGGAGAACGCCGAGGACTTCGTGCGTGCTTATGTTCAGAAAGGCGGCCAGTGACATCAGGTGACCCCCTGCGGCTCCACCCGGGGTACGCCCTCTCCTCATTCTCGGAACATCTTCGGGAATCCGCGCCGGAACTGTTGCCCGGCAACCGTTTCGGTGCGGCCTCCGGATCCTCCGGCAATGCCGGTGATCTGGCTCCGCACGGCACCACGATCGTCGCGATCACCTATCGCGGCGGGGTGCTGATCGCCGGTGACCGGCGCGCCACCATGGGCAATCTGGTGGCCAACCGGGATATGGACAAGGTCTACATCACCGACACCTTCTCCGCGGCCGGTATCGCCGGCACCGCGGGGGTGGCGGTGGAGATGATCCGCCTGTTCGCGGTGGAGCTCGAACATTACGAGAAGATAGAGGGCGTATCGCTGACCTTCGACGGTAAGGCCAACAAGCTGTCGAAGATGGTCCGCGACAATCTCGCCGCCGCCATGCAGGGCCTGGCGGTGGTGCCGATCCTGGTCGGCTACGACCTCGAGGTGACCGATCCGGATCGGGCCGGTCGCATCGTGTCCTACGATATGGTCGGCGGCCGCAGTGAGGAGCGGTTCGGATATGCCGCCACCGGTTCGGGTTCGCAGTTCGCGAAATCGTCGCTGAAGAAGACCTACAGCCGCGATATCGACGAGGATCGCGCCGTGCGCATCGCCGTGGAATCGCTGCTGGACGCCTCCGACGACGACACCGCCACCGGCGGTCCGGATCTGTTGCGCGGGATCTATCCGACCGCGGTCGTCATCAATTCCGAAGGGACGCTGGAGGTCGGCGAGGATCGGCTCGAGCAGATCGCGCGCACGATCGTCGACGAACGCGCGGCCGTCGAAGAAGGGGGTGCGAACTCATGACGCTGCCGTATTATGCGTCCGCCGAGCAGATCATGCGCGACAAGACCGAGCTCGCGCGCAAAGGTATCGCCCGGGGCCGCAGTGTCGTGGCCCTGGTCTACGACAAGGGGGTGCTGTTCGTCGCGGAGAACCCGTCGGCGACCCTGCACAAGGTCAGTGAACTCTACGACCGCGTCGGATTCGCGGCGGTCGGCAAATACAACGAGTTCGAGAGTCTGCGCCGGGGTGGAATCCTGCAGGCCGATCTGCGCGGATATCAGTACGATCGCCGCGACGTGACCGGCCGGGCGCTGGCGAATATGTACGCCTCGACGCTAGGCACCATTTTCACCGATCAGCTCAAACCGTATGAGGTGGAGATCTGCATCGGTGAGGTCGGCTATCCGGAGCAGACGTCGAATTCGGTGTTGTATCGGATCAATTTCGACGGTTCCATCGTCGATGAACGCGAATTCGTTGTGATGGGCGGAAATACCGACCCCATCAGCGCCGACTTGAAGGACAGCTTCGAGCCCGGCCTGGAATTGCGGGCAGCGCTGCGTACCGCCGTGGACGCCCTGCAGAAGGGGGCCCCGGAAAACGGCGGCAAGGATAAGCAGGCCATCGCGGTGTCCTCGCTCGAGGTGGCGACCCTGGAACAGGCCCGGCCGCGCCGGTCCTTCCGCAGAATCTCGCACACCGCGCTGGAATCGCTTCTGGCCACCGAAAACTCCGGCGGCAAGGACGATAACGCCGCAGAGGGCGGTTCCGAATCCACGACTCCGTCGTCGGGAGATCCGTCCAATCCCTGATCCGTAGCGACTCGAGAATGTGAGCCGTCCCCACCTCGGAAATGCGAGGCGGGGGCGGCTCACATGCTTGTGCCGGCGATAGTGCGCCGCCCGGGGCTCGATTGTTGTGAACCCGTATGCAACCGCGAGCTCGCGCAGCCACTTTGGGAGTTCGCTTGGCTGTAATGTCGGTGGTGTGCAGCGACGAATTATGGGGATCGAGACCGAGTTCGGGGTGACGTGCACGTTCCACGGTCACCGTCGGCTGAGTCCTGACGAGGTGGCCCGGTACCTGTTCCGCCGGGTGGTGTCCTGGGGCCGGAGTTCGAACGTCTTCCTCCGCAACGGGGCGAGACTGTATCTGGACGTGGGCTCGCATCCGGAATACGCGACCGCCGAATGCGACTCGCTGGTGCAGCTGGTCACCCACGACCGCGCCGGTGAGCGGGTGCTCGAGGAGTTGCTGATCGACGCCGAGCAACGCCTGGCCGAGGAGGGCATCGGCGGCGATATCTACCTGTTCAAGAACAACACCGATTCGGCGGGTAACTCCTACGGCTGCCACGAGAACTACCTCGTGGTCCGGGCCGGTGAATTCTCCAGGATCTCCGATGTGCTGCTGCCGTTCCTGGTCACCCGCCAGCTGATCTGCGGCGCCGGCAAGATCCTGCAGACCCCGAAGGCGGCCACCTTCTGCCTGTCGCAGCGAGCCGAGCACATCTGGGAGGGGGTGTCCTCGGCGACCACGCGGTCCCGCCCGATCATCAACACTCGCGACGAACCGCACGCCGACGCCGAGAAATACCGCCGCCTGCACGTCATCGTCGGCGATTCGAATATGTCCGAAGCGACCACGATGCTCAAGGTCGGCACCGCCGCGCTGGTGCTGGAGATGATCGAGGCCGGCGTCTCGTTCCGCGATTTCGCGCTCGACAATCCGATCCGCGCCATCCGCGAGGTCAGCCACGATCTGACCGGGCGGCGTCCGGTACGCCTGGCGGGCGGGCGGCAGGCCAGCGCCTTGGAGATCCAGCGCGAATACTATGCCCGCGCGGTGGACCACCTGCGCAACCGCGAACGTGATCCGCAGGTGGACGCGGTGGTCGATCTGT
>JAFMQT010000337.1 GCA_017354515.1 Nocardia sp.
ACGCCTGCGGGTGCCGATCGGCATCACTCCCGACGGCAGTCCGGTCGAAATCGATATCAAGGAATCGGCCGAGTACGGGATGGGCCCGCACGGATTGTGCATCGGTGCGACCGGTTCGGGAAAGTCGGAATTCCTGCGGACGCTGGTGCTCTCGATGGTGACGACCCACTCGCCGGACCAGCTCAATATGGTCCTGGTCGACTTCAAAGGTGGCGCCACCTTTCTCGGACTGGAATCGCTGGCACATGTCGCCGCGGTGATCACCAATCTGGAAGAGGAGATCGCCCTGGTCGACCGCATGAAGGACGCGCTGACCGGTGAGATGACCCGACGTCAGGAACTGTTGCGCTCGGCCGGGAACTTCGCCAACGTGACCGAATACGAACGGGCCCGCTCCGCCGGGGCGCCGCTGGATCCGCTTCCGGCGCTGTTCATCGTGGTCGACGAGTTCTCCGAATTGCTGTCGCAGAAACCGGATTTCGCGGATCTGTTCGTGATGATCGGCCGGTTGGGGCGGTCGCTGCGGGTACATCTGCTGCTGGCCTCGCAGCGCCTGGAGGAGAACAAGCTGCGCGGCCTGGATTCGCATCTGTCCTACCGGATCGGCCTGCGGACATTCTCCGCCAACGAATCCCGCGCGGTGCTGGGCATCACCGACGCTTACCACCTGCCCAGCGTTCCGGGTTCGGCATACCTCAAAAGTGATGCCGACGATCCGCTGCGCTTCAACGCCTGCTACGTCTCGGGCGCTTACGAATCACCGATCAGCACCGAAACCGGCAGTGTCACAGACGGTTCGCGCGACAACAGGCAGAAACCGGTCGTGTTCACCGCCGCGGCGGTGGAACTGCCCGAACCCGCGAGCGGTGACGAGGCGGCCCGCCGGCTGGCCGATCGCCTGGAACTGCCGCCACCCCCCGGATCCCCGGAAGCGGCAGCGGAACTGCCACCGCCGCCCGGCGCCGCGGAAACCGTCCCGAAGACCCTGCTCAATGTGGTCGTCGAGCGCCTGCGCGGACACGGCCGTCCCGCGCACGAGGTGTGGTTGCCACCGCTGGACGAATCGCCCTCGGTGGATATGCTGCTGCCCGATCCGGATTGGCGTTCGCCGAATAATCGGCACGGTCAGCTGTGGTGGCCGATCGGGGTGATCGACAAACCCTACGAACAGCGCCGCGATGTGCTGATCGTGGATCTGTCGGCGGCGCAGGGCAATCTGGCGGTGGTCGGCGGACCGCAGTCGGGTAAGTCGACCACGCTGCGGTCGGTCATCATGGCCGCCGCGGCCACCCATACCCCCGAACAGGTTCAGTTCTACTGCCTGGATTTCGGTGGCGGAACGCTGGCCGGTCTGGCCGATCTGCCGCATGTGGGTTCGGTGTCCGGCCGGATGGATGTCGACCGCGTTCGGCGTACGGTCGCGGAGATGCTGACCCTGCTGCATCAGCGCGAGGAGCGCTTCCGCGAGCTGGGGATCGAATCGGTGCACGAGTTCCGGCGCCGGAAAGCCGAACTGGCGCAACTGAGTCCGGGCGAACGGGCGGCCGATCCGCTGTCGCAGGATCTGTTCGGCGATGTCTTCCTGGTGGTGGACGGCTGGTCGACGATTCGATCCGAATACGATGTGCTGGAACCGGCCTTGAACGCGCTGGCGACCCAGGGCCTGTCCTATGGCATCCACCTGATGATCGCCGCCAGCCGCTGGGCCGAGATCCGGCCCGCGGTCAAGGATCTCGTGGGCACCCGGCTGGAATTGCGGCTGGGTGATCCGAGTGATTCCGAAATGGATCGCCGCACCGCGATTTTGGTGCCGATGGGCCGGCCCGGCCGCGGTCTGACCGCCGCCAAACTGCATATGCTCATTGCCCTGCCGCGGCTGGATTCCGACTCCGACCCGGGCACGCTGCCGGACGGAATCGCGCTGGCCCGCAAGCAGTTCGCCGAGCTGTACGGTGACCGTCGCGCACCTCAGGTTCGGATGCTACCGCTGCGGGTCCCGCGTGCGACCGTGCTCGCCGAGGCGGCGCGGCGCGGTATCGAAAACGGTCCGACCAAGGCGATCATCGGCTTGGGGGAAAACGAATTGGAGCCGCTGGTCCTGGATTTCGACGCGCAGCCGCATCTGCTGGCGTTCGCGGACGTGGAGTGCGGAAAGACCACCCTGCTGCGCAATATCGTGCTCGGTGTCACCGAGAACGCCGATGCCGAACAGTCCCGCGTCATTCTCATCGACTACCGGCGCACCATGCTCGGGGTGCTCGAGGGCGACCAGCTGGCCGGTTACTCCACGTCGGCGCAGACCTCCTTCGACATGATCAGGGAGGTCGCGAACTATCTGCGCCGCCGCATCCCCGGATCCGATATCACGCCGCAGCAGTTGCGCGAACGCAGCTGGTGGTCCGGGCCGGAGATCTACATCGTGGTCGACGATTACGATATGGTCGCCACCGGTTCCGGGAATCCGCTGGAGCCGCTGCTGGAATTCATTCCGCAGGCTCGCGATATCGGGATGCATCTGATCGTCACCCGCCGCTCCGGCGGCGCCGGCCGCGCCCTGTTCGACAAGGTGCTGGGCATGATGAAGGATCTGTCGGTCGACGCGCTGCTCATGTCCGCCCCCAAGGATGAGGGCAAACTGCTGGGCGATGTCCGATCGAGCAAATTGTCCCCCGGCCGCGGCACCCTGGTCTCGCGCGCCCGCGATAACGAGATGGTGCAGGTCAGCTACCTGCCGCCGGTGACCTAGCCGATCCGGTTCAATGCCGATCCGGTTCAGTACGCCCGGAAGCGCGGGTGGCCGAAGTCGTCGGCCACTGTCGCCGCCAATTCCACCAGCGCCCGCTTGGTGTTCTTGTGCAGACGCGCCAGGTCGATCTCGGCCCCTTCGGCCAGATGCGGGTCGTAGGGGATGATGTGGACGGCGCGGCAGCGGGCCAGGAAGTACTCGCGCAGATGTTGGATCGCCACATTCGGTGAACCCTCGCGCGGCAGGTTGATCACCACCACCGCATTGCGGACCAGATGGTCGTGCCCGTGCAGATTCAGCCAGTCCAGGGTGGCCGCCGCACTGCGCGCACCGTCGATCGCGGAGGAGGAGATCAGCACCAGCGAATGCGCCAGATCCAGCACACCGGTCATCGCCGAATGCATCAGGCCGGTACCGCAGTCGGTGAGGATGATGTTGTAGAACCGCTGCAGTACCCGCAGCACCTCGCGGTACTCGTCCTCGGAGAACGACTCCGATTGTGACGGGTCCCGTTCGCTGGCAAGGACTTCCAGGCGGCTGGTGGCCTGGGAGGTGTGCCGCCGGACATCGCCGTAACTCTGGATGGCGTGATCGAGCAGCAGATCGCGCACCGTCGAGCGGGTCTGCAGCGGAACCCGCTGGGACAGCGTGCCGAAGTCCGGATTGGCGTCCACCGCGATCACCCGGTCGCCGCGGATCGAGGCGAAGATCGAACCGATCCCCATGGTGGTCGTGGTCTTACCGACGCCGCCTTTCAGGGACAGCGTCGCGATCCGGTAATCACCGAGGACCGGTTGCCGGATCCGGGCCACCAGCTCCTGCAGTCGCCGCTCCTCGGCGGACATACCCGGATTGATGGCGCCGCCGGATACGTGATGCACGGCGCGCCGCCAGCCGGAACCGGGGGCCTTCTTGGCTCGCCGGATCCCCGGCACATTCTCCAATGGTGCACCGACGCCTGGCCGCTCGCTCTGCCCGTACTGCGCAGGAGCCTGTCGATAGTGCGGATTATGTTGTGGTGCCGGTTGATTCGGCGGATTCGACTGCGGCGCCTGCTGGTACGGGGCCTGCTGGTAGGGCGCCTGTTCGGGTGCAGCTTGCTGGTGTGGAGCCTGGTTGGGCGCCTGTTGGTAGGTCTGGTCGTGTGGGACTTGCTGGTGGGGAGCCTGCTGGTATGGTGCCTGCTGGTGGGCGGTCTGTTGGTAGGGCGCCGACTGGTGCGGTGGATTCGACTGCGGCGCTTGCGGATACGACGGTGGGGCAGGCGGATACTGCTGGTCGCTAGCGGCCTGATCGGTCGCCGCATACGGATTGTTCTGATAGTGCTCCGGATTCGAATACTGATCCGGTGCCGGGGCCTGATGCGGCGGTGCCGGCACGTAATCCGGACCCGGTGCGTGCACGGCGTCCGGCCCGGGCGCCTGTGCCGAATGTGCCTGGAATCCATCGGAATAATCCGCGGCGAGCGGCTGGGGGCCGGTGTGCGACTGCGCTTCCGGTGCGGGTGGCGGCGCCGGAACCGCATTGGTATCCGCGTCGGTCGACGTCGGCGCGGGCTCGCGCTGCCACGGCGGAGCCACGGAGGCGGTGTCGTTCGAAGTCTGCGGGGATGTGTAGAAGCCGACCCCGCCGATCTTCTCCGTGTGTGAATCACTCACCGGCGCACGCGTATCCACGGCCGGCGGGATCGGCGATGCGAGATGCCGGGTCGGTGTGGCCGATTCGGACTCGGGGGGTTCGACAGTGCGCTGCTCGTCCGGAGCCGGAGCCGGAGCCGGAGCCGGAGCCGGAGCGGGGGTCGGCGGGGGCGCCGTTGTGGGCTGGTCAGGGGTGGCCCAAGACGGTCGGTCGTCCTTCGGGTCGGCTGATGCGGCGGTCGCTTCGGAATGAACCGCTGGAGTGGAAGCGTCGGCATCGATGGGTTCCGCCGCGGTCGAGGTATCGACCGGGGTGGTGGTACCCGAGTGCGCGGTGTCCTTCGACGCGGTATCGGCTGTCGTATCGGTGGATTCGGATGGGGTGCCGGTGGACGAGTCCGCGTCTGTGGTCCGCGCCGATGTCCCGATCGATTCCGCAGTCCGGGGTGGTGCCGTTGTTTCGGGTGGCGCTGTCGTTTCAGTTGGCGTCGCTGTTTCAGGTGGCGCTGTGCTTTCGGGTTGCGCCGCAGACCGTTCGGCGGCAATCCGTGACCAGTCCGGAAGCGGTGGCGGTGGCGGTGCCGACCGCTGCGGGGGAGGGGGCGGCAGTTCCGGTCGCGCCGCTTCCGGAGTGGCCGGTGCCGGCGGTGTGGTCGATGGCGGCACCGCTGTCGTTGGCGGTGTGGAAAGCGCTTGCGGCGCAGGCTGACTCTGAGGTTGCGCCAGCGCGGAGGACTGTTCGCCGAGCGCCTGTTCCGGCTCGGGAGGTAGCGGCGGCCGGGGTGGTGCCGGTGCATCCGGTACCCGCGTGTTCTCCGGGGCGAGTGGGTGCGCGGTGGGGGCCGGCGCCTGCGGAGGCTGCTGCCGATGGAAGTCGGCGGGAATCAGGCCCTGATCATCGACACCGGCGCCCTGGGTGTGCCGCACGGGCGTGGCGTCCTGAAGGCCCGTGTCCTGGCCCTGCGGACCAGGCTGATCCGCAGGCCGCTCATATCCGTTGTCGGCCAGTGCCGCACGGTTGTATCGCAGCGAATCCTCCGGGATGGCCTCCGGGGGCGGACCCCAGCTCGATCCCGTCTCCGGTGCCGGCGGTGCGGCGTTGTCGGCCTTGCCCT
>JAFMQT010000678.1 GCA_017354515.1 Nocardia sp.
CTACCGAAGGTGAGCTGGCTGGTGCCGCCGGCCACGTTCAGTGAACATCCCTCCGCGTCCACCCCCGCCGGTAGTGCCGACCTGATCTACCGGCTGCTGGACGTGGTGGCCTCGGATCTCGAAACCTGGTCCAAGACAGCGATTTTCCTGACCTTCGACGAGAACGACGGATATTTCGACCATATCGCGCCGCCGGTGGCGCCGAGACCGGCCTCGGGTAACGATCAGGACTGGTACGAGGGCAAGGCGATCGGACTCGGGGCGCGGGTGCCGATGACCGTCATCTCACCGTGGACGATCGGCGGATACATCGACTCCGAGATCTTCGACCACACATCGGTTTTGCGCTTCCTGGAACTGTGCACCGGGGTGCGCGAACCGAATATCAGCAGCTGGCGGCGCACCGTCTGCGGTGATATGACCTCGGCCTTCGATTTCGGCAACGCCGGAGCCCCGCCCCGTGCGCACCATCCCGGACCGATTCCGGCGCCCGTCGGCCGCTGGAAGCCGAATCCTCCTGACCAGCAGTCGATTCCGCGCCAGGAACCCGGCACCCGGCCGACTCGCCCGCTGCCGTATCAACCGGCCGCCGGAGCCACCCTCACCGGATCCACCCTGTCGCTGCGGCTGCGCAATTCCGGGACCTCGTCGGCACATTTCACCGTCTACCCGTTCCACTCCCCGGATTCGGCGCCGCGGCATATCGATGTCCGCGATTGCGCGACAGTCGAATTCGAGGTCGGTGATGGATACGATCTGGTCGTCCAGGGGCCCAACCGGTTCTGGCACGAACTGCGCGCCGCGATGTCCGGTCCCGCGTCGGGCGTCGAGGTCGATACCGAGCCGTCCGATTCCGGACTCACGCTGGTGCTGGCCAATCGCGGCGCCCGGACGATCACCGTCGCGATCGCTCCCTTGGACTTCGACGGGGCCGCGCAGCAGGTGGATATGCCCGCCAATTCCTCTCGAACGCTGCCCTGGCCGGTCCGCGGCGGCTGGTACGACCTGGAGATCACCGCGCCCGCCGACCCCGCGTTCCGGCAGCGCGCGACCGGCCGGGTCGAGAACGGCCGCCCCGGAATCACTCCCGATCACGGCCGCACCCGCGACCGCGGCGCGGCGGCCGTAGCGGCTTCGGCTCGCCTGCTCACCGGCAGCTGAGGCGGTCGGCGCGCATCGGATATGCGCGATTGAACCGGACTGTCCGGGTCACTCGTATACCGAGTACACCAGTCGAATACCGAGTACACCAGTCGAACAACAGTCCGGGAGGTGAGAGCGATGTGCATGCACATGATGATGCTGCGAGATATGTGGAACAGGATGTTCCCGATGATGCCGATGTAAATCTCCGAATCGGACCTCCGACGGCGGATGGGCGTGCCCTGACGGATCCGCCCGAGTAGCTCGGCAGTACATGTTCACTATTGCGCACATGTTGTCTTATTATGGCCGGGTACTCGTCATCCGCGGGAGGAGGCCGCATGCTCGCCGCTCTGGCGTATCCCCGATTCCGGCGCCTGTTCACCGCGCAGGTGGTGGCCCTGGCCGGCACCGGGTTGCTGACCGTCGCCCTGGGCCTGCTGGCCTACGATCTGGCCGGAAGCCGCGCAGGGGCCGTGCTGGGCACCGCGCTGGCGATCAAGATGATCGCGTATGTCGTTGTCGCGCCGGTGGTCTCGGCCATCACCGACCGGCTGCCGCGACGGCTGGTGCTGGTGTCGGCGGATGCGATCCGGGCGGTCATCGCCCTCACCCTGCCGCTGGTCACCCATGTCTGGCAGATCTACGCGCTGATCTTCGTGCTGCAGGCGGCCTCGGCGACCTTCACCCCCGCCTTCCAAGCGGTGATTCCGGCGGTCCTGCCCG
>JAFMQT010000679.1 GCA_017354515.1 Nocardia sp.
CCCGGAATTGCGGAACACCGGCAGATCCAGAGGTGAACGCATATCCTCGGCCAGCATTCGGCCGCGCGCCCCGTGCAGGGTCACCTGTTCGACATCTCGAACCGCCAGCGGGCGCAGCAGATGTTCGATCCGCTCGCGGTGCTCATCCACCGACCGGGCAGATCTGGCAGTGGGGCGCGTAGTCATATCAGTCAGCCTAACTGTGCTGTTCGGCGCCCGCGTCGCTCATCTGCCCCGTCGCCCCGCTTCGCCGCGCCGGTCACAGCGGATGGCCGAGGCGGGATTCGGCACGCCCACGCACCCGGGTAGACAATTTCGTGGAACGCGTATACCCGGTCCGCGGGACTCGTTGGCGCCGCATATGCGGTCCGGATTTCCTGGTAACCGCGCATGTCCGTAGATTTTGCCGAATCTGCGCCATATTTCCCTTGTGTAAATGAAGCGTGTGTGGGCTCACAGTCGGCCGCTTCGGCGGTGTGCGGGCCGGGCGAGCGTCCATAATGGGGGAGTGTCGGTCGTTCTCATGGGTATTCCCGCTGTTCGGGGTGGGCGGCCCGTAATGGACGGGCGGCCCGATACCGAGCTGCTGGTCGACCGGTTCGGCCGCACCGCACGTGACCTGCGCGTATCGATTACCGAGAAATGTTCGCTGCGCTGCACCTACTGCATGCCCGAGGAGGGTCTGCCCGCGATTCCGGCGGATGAATTGCTTTCCACCGCGGAAATTGTGCGCCTGGTGGAATTGGCGGTCCGGCGGCTGGGAATACGCGAAGTGCGATTCACCGGCGGTGAACCGTTGATGCGGCGCGATCTGGAGCAGATCATCGCCGGTTGTCACGCCGCCGTACCGGAAATTCCGCTGGCCATGACATCCAATGGGATCGGCCTGAACCATCGCGCCCGGGCACTGGCCGAGGCGGGTCTGAGCCGGGTCAACATCTCGCTGGACACCGTGGATCGCGCCGGATTCGCCCGGCTCACCCGGCGCGATCGCCTCGATTCGGCGTTGGCGGGAATCCGCGGGGCTCATGCGGCCGGGCTCGCGCCGGTGAAGGTCAACGCCGTGCTGATGCGCGAAACCCTCTCCGGCGCGGCCGATCTGCTGCGATGGTGCCTGGACGAGGGAGCCCAGCTGCGGTTCATCGAGGAGATGCCGCTGGACGCCGACCACGAGTGGGCGCGCGCGAATATGGTGACTGCCGCCGAACTCCTGGAAGTGCTCGGTGCGCATTTCACCCTCACCGCGGCCGGGCGCACCGATCCCTCCGCTCCCGCCGAAACCTGGTTGGTGGACGGCGGTCCGGCGCGAGTCGGGATCATCGCGTCGGTGACCCGCCAATTCTGCGGTAACTGCGACCGCACCCGCCTGACGGCCGACGGCATGCTTCGGTCCTGTCTGTTCAGCGATCAGGAATTCGATCTGCGATCCCTGCTGCGCGGTGGCGCCGGCGACGACGAACTGGCCCGCCTGTGGCAGGGTGCGATGTGGAACAAGTGGGCCGGGCACGGCATCGACGCCGCCGATTTCATGCCCCCGGAACGGACGATGGGAGCGATCGGTGGTTGAGGTCAGGTACTTCGCCGCGATCGCCGATGCGGTCGGCACCTCCAGCGAACATCTCGACCTGCCCGCCACCGCGACGGTCGGGGATCTGCGCGCGGCGCTGCTGCGCATCCACGGCGACGATCTCGAACAGATGCTGAAGGTCTGCGCCTACCTGGTCGGCGACGAACTCACCCGCGACGACCACACGCGGCTTACCGCCCGCGTGGACGTGCTCCCGCCGTTCGCAGGCGGATAGTCGATCGAGCGGCCCCGGTCCTCAGTCCTGTTTCCACCAGGTGTCCAGCGGTGTGACCGGGACCGT
>JAFMQT010000338.1 GCA_017354515.1 Nocardia sp.
GAATTCCTCGGTATGCACGATGTTCGCGAACGCCGGGTTCTGCATATCGTGCCGGAATATGGTCGCCAGATCGTAGGCCGAGGTACTCATGCCCGGGCCGTCCAGGCCGGAGGGGGTGGCGGCGCGAGAATCCAAGGCCTGCAAGTGTTTCGCGAGGTCGTTCATCTTGGCGACGGTGGCGTCCACCCCGCCCAGCTGGGTGGCGATGGCGTGCGCGGCGTCGTTGCCCGAGCACATCAGCAGGGCGTGGAACAGCTGATCATTGGTGTACTGCCCGCCCGGCCCGACTCCGACGCGGGTGCCGTCGGCGTTCGCGTCGTCCTGAGTTCCGGTCACCACCTTGTTCGGATCCAGCGCGGGCAGGGCCACCGCCGCCAGCAGCGTCTTCATCGTGGAGGCCGGCCGATAGCGCCCGTGCGGGTCCTTCGCCGCCAGCACCTTGCCGGTATCCATATCCGCGACCAGCCATGCGGTGGCGGAGATGTCGGCCGGTGGCGGCGGCGCGCCCTCGGGAAGTACGACTCCGCAGCCGCCGAGTTTGCCGCCGCCGACCGGTTTCGCGGGGATCGGTAGTGGTTCGGGAGGTTTCTGCCCGGCGGAGGGAACCTCGGATTCGTCGATCGGCGGGGGCGGTGCGGTCTTGTTCGGACAGGTGTCGGTATTCGGCGTGCTGAACGGGAGGGGGGTCGGCGCGGAGGTCGCGGTCGGCGCCGCCGTGGCCGAACCGGTGGTGGCGATCGCGCCCAGCAGCCCGGCGGCCAACAGCGCCGCCAGCACGCGGCGGGGGCGGCGGAGACGGTCGCGGCGGGTCATGCGGGTGTTCATCGCAGTGCAGCTTATGCGCAGATCGGCGGTACCGCTCCGATGCCGAGCAGATAAGTATTGACATACACTAGAAAATGAGAGCTACTATCAAAAAATAGATTCACTCAACTGGATGGAAATGTCATGGATCTGCGGAGTGGTTCGGACTCAATCGCATCGAACGATCGGGGCAAGGCGCGCTGGATGGCCCTGGCGGCACTGGCCCTGGCCATGCTCACCATCGGTCTGGACACCACCGTGCTGGTGGTGGCGCTGCCCACCATGGCGGTCGATCTGCACGCGAATACCGGTGCGCTGCAATGGTTCACCACCGCGTACACGCTCGCCCTGGCGGCGGCGATGCTGCCCGCCGGAGCACTGGGCGACCGCTACGGGCGCAAGAAATTCCTGCTGGCGGCGCTGGTGCTGTTCGGCGTCGCATCGCTGTGCTGCGCGCTGTCGACCTCGCCGGGAATGCTGATCGCGGCCCGGTCGGTGCTCGGTGTCGCGGCCGCCACGATGATGCCGCTGTCGATGTCGGTGCTGCCGAGCCTGTTCCCCGATCAGGCCGAACGTCAACGCGCCCTGACGATCTGGGTCGGTTCGACCGCGCTCGGATTGCCGCTGGGGCCCATCGTGGGCGGATGGCTGCTGCGGAATTTCTGGTGGGGTTCGGTATTCCTGATCAACATTCCCCTCGTCCTGGTCGGGCTGGTCGCCGTCGCGGCACTGGTTCCCGAGACGCGCGGCGAGCTCGGATCGCGGGTGGACCTGCTCGGCGTGTTGCTGTCGGCCGCCGGAATGCTGGGATTCACCTACGGCTTCATCCGGTTCGGTGACCGGGGATGGGGGAACGGACCGGCCTGGGCCGCGGTCGCGGCCGGGGCGGTGGCACTGGGCGGATTCGTGTGGTGGCAGCGCCGCGGCACACATCCGCTGATCGATACCGCGTTGTTCACCAATCGCGGATTCGGCTGGGGGACAGCCTATTCCGTCTTCGTGAACTTCGCCCTCTTCGGCATGTTCTTCACCGTGCCGCAGTACTTCCAGGCCGTGCTGGGAGTCGACGCACTGGGCAGCGGCTTGCGATTGCTGCCGCTGATCGGCGGAATCGTGGTGGGCACCCGGGCGGTGGACAAGGTGCTGGCCGGACTCGGGGAGCGGATCGTACTGGTCGCCGGATTCGTGATGCTCGGCGGCGGGCTCGCGATGGGTGCGATGACCGAGCTCAGCAGTGGATACGGCTACACCGCGGTATGGACCGCGTTGCTCGGGGTCGGTATGGGGCTGGTCATGCCGGCGGCCATGGGGATGGCGATGGGCGAGCTCGACGCCGACCGCGCCGGGGCCGGATCGGCGCTGCTGCAGGCGTTGCGACAGGGCGGGGGAACGATCGGCGTCGCGGTACTGGGGACCGTGCTGACCACCCGCTACCATTCCCGGCTCGGTTCGTGGAATCACGCGCCGATTTCCGACGGGGTCAGCGCCGGGGTCGCGGTGGCGCGGGCCCAGGGCGATGCGGATCTGCTCGAGCGGGTGCAGGCGTCGTTCGTCTCTGGCATGGGGGCGATGCTGTGGTTGTGCGCCGCCAGCTGCGTCATCGCGGCGATCCTGGCGGTGATATTCACGCGAAAGGGGGAGCGTCCCGCGCGGCCGGCGGCCGATGCGGGACAATCGGTGCATGTCGGCTGAGTCGGAGGCACCCGCGCGCGCCCACCCCGGAGTGAGCAGCTCACCCCGGATGGGCCTGCGCGAACGCAAGAAATTACGCACCCGCCGCACGATTCGCACCGAGGCGATGAAACTGTTTCAGCGCCAAGGATATTCCGATACCACGATCGAGCAGATCGCCGCGGCGGCCGATATCTCGCCGAGCACCTTCTTCCGCTACTTCCCGTCCAAGGAACAGGTCGTGCTGGCCGACGATCTCGATCCGATCCTGATCGAAACATTCGACAAGCAGCCGGCCGAACTCTCCCCGCTGGCGGCATTCCGCCAGGCGATGAGCGAGGTGTTCGGTCGGTTGTCGGAGCAGGAATGGGAGTTCGAACAGAGCCGGATGCGGTTGGTCTACACCGTTCCCGAACTGCGCAGCGTGATGATGCGGGAATCCGAACGCAATGTGGATCTCGTCGCGACCATGATCGCCCGCAGAATCGGGCGCGATGCACAGGATCTGGAAGTGCGCGCGTTCTCCGGGGCGCTGATCGGTGCGATGATGACCGCGTACGGCGCCGAGGGCCTGGATATGCCGAAGGTGCAACGCATCGCGGAGTTCATCGAGGCCGGCATGCCGCTGGAGGCCGAACCGCAGGGCAAGTCGGCAACTCGCCGGCGCTGATTGGAGTCAGGGCCGTAGCGGTCGGGATGCGGTCAACTGCTCGGCGACCGTATCGTCGGTCATGGTCGCGAAGAATTCGCCCACCACATCCTCGATCTCGCCCACCGAATCGGCACAGTAGAGGACCGGCTGATACCGGCTGATGTCGTAGCCGGCGGTGCCCATGGCGTGGATGTCGAGCCGGCGCAGCGCGGCCCGGCCGAACTCCTGGATCTCGCCGTAGGAGGAGAGCAGACCGGCTCCGTAGCAACGGATTTCGCCGCCTTCGCGGACCACGCCGAACTCCATCGAGAACCAGAACACATCGGCCAGGAATTTCAGTGCCGCCTCGGTCTCCAACCGCCGCACCGCCTTTCCGGCCTCGGCGTACAGCGCGGCGAACCGCGGTGACGCCAGTTGCCGGGCATGCCCGATGATTTCGTGGATCGCGTCGGGTTCGGGTGTGTAGAGCGGCGCCGAGTGGTGGCGAATGTACTGGGTGGAGTGGAAGATTCGCTCGGCGAAGGATCCGAAGAACTGCCGCAGCGGGACCAATCCGGCGGCGGGGACGTAGTGAAAACCGCTGAGCGGCACCAGTTTCTCGCTCACCTCGCGCAGTTGCGGAATGTGGTCGGCGGGCAGCCCCAGCCGCCGTCCGCCCTCCAGTACCTCCGCGCAGGCATAGCGCCGATGCAGCCGCGCCAGCTCCGCGGATACGATCCGCCAGACCGTCTGCTCCTGGTCGGAATAGTCGATTCGGGGCAGCGGTTCGCCCGGCCGATACGCCAGCGCCAGCGCCGCGATCTCGTTCCGCCGCGCCCGGTACCGCGGATCGCTCACCCCGGGATGCGCGGCACTCAAATGCACCGTGACATCCCCGTCGGCCGTGGTGACCGGCGAATAGAGCTGCCCATCGGTGAACATACCTCCAGGCAAGCACCACTATCCCCATCCGACAACAAACCCTTGTTCAGCTATACATATTGCCTAGTAGTGATGGGTGATGGCTCGCTGGGAGTCATGACGAAAGGCCGCCCGCATCGCGATGATGCGGACGGCCTTTCGCTGTTGCTGCCGGAACTCAGCTGTTACTAACGGAACTCAGCGCGTACTACCGGAACTCAGCGGGCGAAGAGCAGGGCGCGCTTGACTTCCTGGATGGCCTTGGTGACCTCGATGCCGCGGGGGCAGGCATCGGTGCAGTTGAAGGTGGTGCGGCAGCGCCACACGCCCTCGACATCGTTGAGGATGTCCAGCCGTTCGCGGGCGGCCTCGTCGCGGCTGTCGAAGATGAAGCGGTGCGCGTTCACGATCGCGGCCGGACCGAAGTAGCTGCCGTCGTTCCAGTACACCGGGCACGAGGTGGTGCAGCAAGCACACAGAATGCACTTGGTGGTGTCATCGAAGCGGTGCCGGTCGGTCTGGGACTGGATGCGCTCGCGGGAGGGCTCGTTTCCGCGCGTGATCAGATACGGCTTCACCGCCCGGAACGCGTCGAAGAACGGCTCCATGTCGACGATGAGGTCCTTCTCCACCGGCAGGCCGCGAATCGGCTCGACGGTGACGGTGAGCTCCTTACCGTCCTTGGGCAGCATGTCGCGCATCAGCACTTTGCACGCCAACCGGTTCACGCCGTTGATCCGCATGGCATCCGAACCGCAGACGCCGTGCGCGCACGAACGCCGGAAGGTGAGTGTGCCGTCCAGATAGGACTTGATGTAGATCAGTACGTTCAGGAAACGGTCGGTGGGCAGCACCGGCACCTGGAACGAATCCCAGTGCGCACCTTGTCCGTCCTCCGGGTTGAAGCGGGCGATCTTGACGGTCACCATGGTCGACCCGTCGGGCACCGGGGCGGGTTTGGCCGGCGGCTCTTTGGTTTCCGAAGCGGTGGCTGTGCTCTTGGTGACGGCAGTCATCAGTACTTACGCTCCATCGGCTCGTAACGGGTCTGTACGACCGGTTTGAAATCGAGGTCGATATCGGCGATCAGCTCCGCGGGCTCGCCGGGATCGACCTTCTTGTACGCCATGGTGTGGCGCATGAAGTTGACGTCGTCGCGGTTGGGGTAGTCCTCGCGGGCGTGGCCACCGCGCGACTCCTTGCGATTGAGCGCACCCACCACGGTGACCTCCGCCAGCTCCAGCAGGAAGCCCAGTTCGACGGCCTCGAGCAGATCGCTGTTGTAGCGGCGGCCCTTGTCGTGCACGGAGATGTGCTGGTACCGCTCCTTGAGCACGTGGATGTCGGTCAGCGCCTGCTTGAGGGTCTCCTCGGTGCGGAACACCGCGGCGTTGGCGTCCATGGTGACCTGCAGTTCGCCGCGCAGATCGGCGACCCGCTC
>JAFMQT010000339.1 GCA_017354515.1 Nocardia sp.
GCGGGCGCCAGCTGGTGCACCTCCCCGTCGACGACCACACAGCCGCCGCGCACACTCAGCTCGTGGCCCGCAGCGTGAATTCGATTGGCACGCCGGGGAAGTTCCTCGGCCACATGCCGGGCCAGCGCCCCCAGACGCGACCGTTCGGGCATGCTGGTCGGCACTCCGAGCTCCTCCAGCGGGGCGGCGGTGATCGAACCCACGCAGGCGGCCAGAACCCGCGAGCGCATGGCCTGCAGCACACCCTCGAGCAGGCCGGTTTCCTTGGCGCGGGTCAGCATCGAGGCCACCGCGGGCGCGCTGGTGAAGGTGACGCAGTCCAGTGCGGAGGTGATCACCGCCTCGATCAGCCGATCCATCGGGCCGTTGTCGGGCGGCGGCTCCCAGCGGTAGACCGGGACCGGAACCACATCGGCTCCGGCGCAACGCAAAACCTCGCAGAAGTCGGGAATCGGCTCCCATTCGGTGGCCGCGCCGTGCAACTGCACCGCGATGCGCACACCTTCGACACCCTCGGCCAGCAGCAGATCGAGCACCTCCGCCGAGGACTCCGAGGCCGGCGACCACTCCTCACGCAGCCCGGCGGCCCGGATCGCGCCCTTGGCCTTCGGGCCGCGGGCCAGCACCCGGGTGGCGGCCAGACTGGCGCGCAAATCCTCGGCCAGCCCCCAGCCCTCGGCGGCCTCCACCCAGCCGCGAAATCCGATGCCCGTGGTGGCGACGGTGATCCGCGGCGGATCGATCACCAACTGCCGGGTGACCCGCTCCAGTTCGTCGTCGTCGGCCAGCGGGATGATCCGGATGGCCGGGGCGGACACGATGGTGGCACCGCGACGTTCCAGAATTGTGGACAGCTCTTCGGCTCGGCGAGCCGCGGTGACGCCGATGGTGAACCCGTCCAGGGGCCCAGGTTCGCTCACGCGCATCCGCCGACATACAACGGGTCGTTGGACACCATGACGATTCCGGCGCTCACCCGCACACCGTACACCGGCAGGGCCATCGAATCATCGTCCAGGCAGTGCCCGTCCTCCAGCGAGAAGGCCTGCTTCAGCAGCGGCGATGCCACGACCGGGGTGCCGGCGCGGTCACCGACGATGCCCCGCGACATGACCGCGGCGCGGCCGAACGGATCGATGTTGCCGACCGCGTAGAGGGTGCCGTCCGGAAGCAGGAACAGCGCCGCCTGCCGCCCGCCGGTCAGCAGCACCGCGACTCCGCGGCCGGGGGTCAGGCGGTCGAGCCTGCAGGCCTTCGTCCATCCGGTGGTAACCGGCGCGAAGGTGGTGGTACCGAGGCTGGGTGCATCGATTACGGTCATCGGACTCTCCCTTGCGAATTACGCCTTGTCCCCATAGTCGGGGCGTTCTGTTTCCGGTCCGTTACGGAGCTATTTCCCGGCTGGGTCGGTCTGCGCATCCATGTCCCGGGCGGGCTGCGCGGTCGGCGAAACAGAGTCTTGGCCGCTGTCGGAAGTGGCCGCGGGCATGTCCGGCAGGCCGAGCAGTACCGGAACCTTGCGCTCACCGCTGGCATCGAAGGAGATCGTGGGGTCAGCTTCCTCGGGCGCGTTCACGAAGCTGACGAAACGCGACAGCTTGTCCGGGTCGTCGAGGACCGCGGCCCACTCGTCGGTGTAACCGGCCACATGGCGGGCCATCGCGTCCTCGAGTTCGGCGGCGATACCGAGAGAGTCCTCGCACACCACCGACCGCAGATGGTCGATCCCGCCCTCGAGCGCCTCCTGCCAGGGCGCGGTGCGCTGCAAGCGGTCGGCAGTGCGGATATAGAACATCAGGTAGCGGTCGATATACCGGATCAGGGTGTCGTCGTCGAGGTCGCCGGCCAGCAGCACACCGTGTTTCGGGGTGAGACCGCCGTTACCACCGACATAGAGGTTCCAACCGGTTTCGGTGGCGATGACCCCGACATCCTTACCGCGGGCCTCGGCGCATTCGCGGGCACATCCGGATACCGCCAGCTTCAGCTTGTGCGGTGAGCGCAGACCGCGATACCGCTTCTCGAGCAGTACCGCCATACCGACCGAATCCTGCTGTCCGTAGCGGCACCAGGTCGAGCCCACACAACTCTTGACGGTGCGCAGCGATTTGCCGTACGCGTGGCCCGATTCCATTCCGACATCGATCAGGCGCTGCCAGATCAGCGGCAGCTGCTCGACCCGGGCACCGAACAGGTCGATGCGCTGACCGCCGGTCACCTTGACGTAGAGGTCGAAATCCTTGGCGATACTGCCGATTTCGATCAGCTGATCGGGGGTGACCTCACCACCGGGCATCCGCGGCACCACCGAATAGGTGCCGTTCTTCTGCAGATTGGCCAGGAAGTGGTCGTTGGTGTCCTGCAGGGCGGACTGCTCACCGTCGAGGATGTGGTCGCTGGATGTGGAGGCCAGGATCGAGGCCACCGTGGGTTTGCAGATATCGCAGCCGATTCCGGTGCCGTACTTGGCGATCAGATCCGAGAAAGTACGAATTCCGGTGACCCGCACGATTTCGAACAGTTCCGAGCGCGACTGCGTGAAGTGCTCGCACAGCGCCTTGGACATCTCCACGCCGGACTGTTCGAGCAGTTTCTTGATCATCGGCACACAACCACCGCAGGAGGTGCCGGCCGAGGTGCAGCTCTTGACCCCGGCGATATCGCACGCGCCATCTTCGATGGCGCCGCAGATCGCGCCCTTGGACACGTTGTTGCACGAGCAGATCTGCGCCTCGTCGGGCAGTGCGTCGGCGCCGAGTTCGGCGCCGGCCGGGGAGATCAGCGCCGCCGGTTCGGCGGGCAGTTCACTGCCGACCAGCGGCCGCAACGCCGCGTACTGCGAGGCATCGCCCACCAGCACACCGCCGAGCAGGGTCTTGGCGTCATCGGAGAGAACGAGTTTGGCGTACGTCCCCTTGGCGGCGTCGTGCAGCACGACCGGCAGCGCGCCCTCGGTCTTGCCGTGGGCGTCACCGAAGCTGGCCACATCGACGCCGAGCAGCTTCAGTTTGGTCGACATATCCGCGCCCGGGAATTCGCCCTGCCCGCCCAGCAGCCGATCGGCCACGATCTCCGCGGTGCTGTAACCGGGGGCGACCAGGCCGTAGCAGACGCCCTCGATGGCGGCGATCTCGCCGACCGCGTAGATGTTCGGATCGGAGGTACGCAGACCCAGATCGGTGATCACACCGCCGCGCTCACCGACCTCCAAGCCAGCCGACCGGGCGATCTCGTCGCGCGGTCGTACCCCGGCCGCGAACACCACCACCGCGGCCCGCTGCTGCGACCCGTCGGAGAAGTCGACCCGCAACCGTTCGGAAGCCGGTGCGTCACTGATGGTTTCGATCGAGGAGGTGCCGATTCCGGTGTGCACGTGCAGACCCAGATCGCGGACCAGACGCTCCAGGATGGCGCCGCCACCCTCGTCGACCTGCGCCGGCATCAGCCACTTGTTGTATTCGACCACGTGCGGGGTCATCCCCAGCAATTTCAGCGCGTTGGCCGCTTCCAGGCCGAGCAGTCCGCCGCCGACCACGATGCCGTGTGCGCCGGGACCGGCGGCCTCGGCGGCGGCGCGGATACCGTCCAGGTCCGCGAGGGTGCGGTAGACGAAACACCCCTCGCTGTCGTGTCCGGGTACCGGCGGCACGAACGCGTACGACCCGGTGGCCAGCACCAACGCGTCGTAGGCGATGACGTCGCCGGCGGAGGTGGTGACCTTGCGCCCGGCCCGGTCGATCTGCTCGGCCCGCACCCCGAGCCGCAGATCCACCAGCTCGTCCCCGGTGTACTCGTTACCGGGCAGCGCCAGCGCCGCCGGATCCCAGTTGCCGACGTAGGAGGACAGGCCGACGCGGTCGTAGGCGGGCTGGGCCTCCTCGCTCAGGACCACGACCTGCCACAGTCCGTCCTCGTCACGTGATCGCAGCGCCTCGATGAAGCGGTGGCCGACCATTCCGTGCCCGGCGACCACCACGGTCTTGCGTGCGGTGTGGGGAGTCGTGTTCATGACTGTTCTCCGATGCTCGTGGCGGTGATCAGGCGCGGGCCCGGGCGGGGACGACGGTGTCCGGGTGGGTGCCCCGCAGCGCCGGCCGGCGCAGGAAGACCGTCCAGACAACCGCGGCGCAGACGACGTAGAAGGCGACGAAGACCCAGAAGGCTGTGGTCGCGGAATCGGTGGTGGCGTAGGAGGTGCGCAACACCAGGTTGATCGCGACCCCGCCGAGGGCTCCGACGGCACCGACGAACCCGATCAGGGCACCGGAGGTGTTGCGCGACCACGCGGCCTGTTCGGCCGGGCTCGCGTCCAGGCTCCTGGATTTGGCGTCGAATACCGAGGGGATGATCTTTGTGACCGATCCGTTGCCGATGCCCGACAACACGAACAGCGCGATGAAACCGGTCACCAGTGCCGCCATCGTCATCCCCGAGGCCACCCCGTGGTGGTGATCGGCGACCACACCGGCCGAGGCGACCACGACCGCGGCGATCATCATGCCGAAGAAGCTGAACAGCGTGACCCGGCTACCGCCGAATCGGTCGGCCCACTTACCGCCGTAGGGCCGGGCCAGCGAGCCCAGCAGTGGGCCGATGAAGGCCAGCTGCGCGGCGTGCAGGGTGGCCTGTGCGACCGAATCCCCACCGGCCTTGAAACTGATCTGCAGGACCTGGCCGAAGGCGAAACTGAATCCGATGAAGGTTCCGAAGGTGCCGATGTAGAGGAACGCGATAGCCCACGACTGCGGAACCTTCAGCGACTCCAGCATATTCGACAGATCGGCGCGCTGATTTCGCAGATTGTCCATGTATCGCGCGGCGCCGATTCCGGCGACCGCGATCAGGGCCAGATACACCAGGCAGACGACCGAGGCGTAGTGATAGGCATTGCCCAGGGCCGCGATCACCGCCAAACCGACCAGCTGCACCACCGGCACACCGATATTGCCGCCACCGGCGTTCATGCCCAGCGCCCAGCCCTTGAGCCGCTGCGGGTAGAAGGCGTTGATATTGGTCATCGAGGACGCGAAATTGCCGCCGCCCACGCCGGCGAATGCCGCGACCACCATGAAGGTGGTGTACGAGGTGCCGGGCTGATTGATGAAGTACAGCGTCAGCAGGGTCGGGATCAGCAGCATCAGGGCGCTGAAGATGGTCCAGTTGCGGCCGCCGAAACGCGCGGTGGCGACCGTGTAGGGAATCCGCAGGAAGGCGCCCACCAGTGTGGGCATCGCGACCAGGAAGAATTTCCCGGCGGCGTCGATGCCGAAGGTGGCGGCCGGCATGAACAGCACCATCACCGACCAGATCGACCAGACCGAGAAGCCGACGTGTTCGGCCACGACCGACCAGATCAGATTGCGACGGGCGATGTCCTTACCGCCGGACTCCCAGGCCTCGACGTCCTCGGCATCCCAGTGCTCGATGTCGTGGTTTCGTGTCAGCGTGCGCACCATGCTCA
>JAFMQT010000072.1 GCA_017354515.1 Nocardia sp.
CGCCCTGGCGCAGTACTTCATCACCACCAACCAGCCCTTCCACCCCGGCTCGCAGAACAACCCGGCGCCGAAACCGGCCCCGGCCCCCGCAGCCCCCAAGAAGTAGCCCGCCGATCGAATCCGGAGACCCTCGCACCGGGTGTGCGGGGGTCTCCGTCTGTCCCCGACGCTATCCGATTCGGCTGCGCCAGTTATCTTCTCGCTGCATCTAAAGGGTGATTGTCCGGCGAATCCGGACCATCGTCGGGCCATGACCTCCACAGCAGCGTCGACCTCCGCAGCCGCGTCGACTTCCCCAGCGTTGACCTCCAGAACGTCCCAACGGATCTCCGACCGCGACCTGGACGATATCTTCCAGCCCATCTTCGACCGCATCGCCGCCGGGGCCGTCGCGCGCGAAGCCGATCGCCGCCTGGCCTACGACGAAGTGAAGGAACTGCGTGAGGCCGGATTCGGGGCGCTGCGGGTCCCGGCCGAATTCGGTGGATTCGGTGTCAGTGTTCGTCAGCTGTTCCGGCTGCTGATCAATCTCGCGGCCGCGGAATCCAATCTGCCGCAGGCACTTCGCGTGCACTGGTCCTTCGTCGAGGATCAGCTACTGGCCGCTGCGGGACCCGAGCGGGAGCGGTGGCTGCGCGAAATCGGGGCGGGAAAGCTGGTCGGCAATGCCATCACCGAACCGGGGGTCGGAGCGCTCGATCGCTACCGATCGACGGTCACCGCGGACGGTGACGCCTGGAAGCTCGACGGTACGAAGTACTACAGCACCGGCTCACTGTATTCGGACTACATCCTGGTCGCAGCCGACCGGGATGGCGAACGGGTATCGGTGCTGGTGGACGCCGATGCCGAGGGCGTGCGGCAGAGCGATGACTGGGACGGGTTCGGCCAGCGCCTGACCGCCAGCGGCACCACCGTCTTCACCGATGTGAAGATCGCCGCGGACCGCGTCCTGGGCCCGGGCTACGGTACGGCCGGCCGCACCTATGTCACCTCCTATCTGCAGCTGGTGCAGCTCGCGGTACTGGCCGGAATCGCCCAGCGCGCCGAATCCGATGTGCGCGCCTGGGTTTCCGAACGTACGCGCGGCTATACCCACAGTGCCGCCGAACTACCCCGGCACGATCCGCTGGTGCAGCAGGTGATCGGCAAACTGTCGGCCGCCGCGTTCACCGCCGCCGCCACCGTGCTGGCCGTCGCCGATGTCCTGGACGAGGTGCTCGACTCCGGCGCCACCGACGACGCGCTGCTCGACAAGGCCGAATTATCCGCGGCCCAAGCCCAACTCACCGTCATCGACACCGTGCTGGCCGCGACCACCGAGCTGTTCGAGGTCGGTGGTTCCTCCATCGTGTCCGAAGGCCTTCGCCTGGATCGGCATTGGCGTAATGCCCGCACCATCTCGGTGCACAATCCCGCCATTCAGAAGGCCCGCGCCATCGGCGACCATCTGCTCAACGGTACCGACCTGCCCTATGCGTGGAGTGCGGGAAGCCGGGTGCGGTCGTGACCCGCCGGATCCGCTTCAACGCCTTCGATATGAACTGCGTGGCGCACCAGTCCCCGGGACTGTGGCGCCACCCGGCCGATCAGTCGCACCGCTACCGGGAGCTCGGCTACTGGACCGAACTGGCGAAACTGCTGGAACGCGGCCGGTTCGACGGCATCTTCATCGCCGACGTGCTGGGCATCTACGACGTATACGGCGGCGACGATGTCGCCGCCCTGCGGCAGGGCGCGCAGGTGCCGGTGGCCGATCCGCTGCTGCTGGTGTCTGCGATGGCGGCGGTGACCGAACATCTGGGTTTCGGTATCACCACCGGAACCGGTTTCGAACATCCCTTCCCGTTCGCCCGCAGACTGTCCACCCTCGACCATCTGACCAACGGCCGCCTGGGCTGGAATGTGGTGACCGGATATCTGCCCTCGGCCGCGGCCAATATGGGCGACGCCGAACATCTCGACCACGACGAACGCTACAACCAGGCCGACGAATATCTCGAGGTGCTCTACAAACTCTGGGAGGGTTCGTGGGCCGATGATGCCGTGTTGCGGGATCGGGAACGGGGCATCTACGTCGATCCGGCGAAGGTGCATCACATCGGGCACCGGGGAAAGTACTTCTCCGTTCCCGGAATCCACCTGTCCGAGCCGTCGCCGCAGCGCACCCCGGTGATCTACCAGGCCGGCGCTTCGCCGCGGGGGGTAAAGTTCGCCGCCGAGAACGCCGAGGCGATCTTCGTCGCGGCCCCCTCGAAACGGGTGCTGGGACAAACGGTTACCCGCATCAGAGCGGCACTGGAGGCGGCCGGTCGCGATCGGTACGCGGCCCGCATCTACGCGCTCGCCACCATCATCACCGATGCCACCGACGCGGCCGCGACCAACAAGTACGAGGAGTATCGGTCCTATGCCAGTGTCGAGGGCGGTCTGGTGTTCATGTCCGGCTGGATGGGAATCGACCTGTCCCGCTACGACCTCGACGACCCGATCGGTGAGGTGAACAGTAATGCGATCCAGTCCGCGGTGGCCGCATTCCAGGAGTTCGACGACGACGGCCGCGAATGGACGGTCCGAGATATCGCCGCGTGGGCCGGAATCGGCGGGATGGGTCCGGTATTCGTGGGGTCGGGTGAGACGGTGGCGGATCGGCTGCAGGAATGGGTGGACGAGACCGACATAGACGGCTACAACCTCGCCTATGCCATAACCCCGGGAACCTTCGAAGACATTGTCGAGCATGTGATTCCGGTGCTGACCGACCGCGGCGTCTATCCGCGTGACCACACTCCGGGCACCCTGCGTAACGCGCTGTTCGGAGCGGGCGACCGGCTGCCGGACGAGCACCGTGGCGCCCGGTACCGCCTGGGTGGTCCTGGTTCGACGGTGCTCCCCGATGAACAGGTGCGTGGTGCGGTCGGGGCCGTCTGACCCACCGCGGATGAATTCCCGGTGATCGCAACTGTCAACGAAAGTGCGTGCAGCGCGCAGTATTTCGGTTATGACCACTGAGAAATCCACCCGTACCGCCGCAATCGTCGGGGCCGGCATCGCCGGTGTCACGGCCGCCCTGGGGCTCCAGCGCGCCGGCTTCGACGTCACCATCTACAGCGACCGAGACCAGAAGAGTCTGCGCGACGACGTGCCCGCCACCGGAACCGCCCTGGTCTTCGGTGAGGCACAGGCCGCCGAAACCTCCCTGGGGCTGGACACCTACGCCGACCGCGCGCCGAACCACACCGGTCTGAGCATTCGGATCGCGGGTCCCGGCGAGGAGCGCCCGGAGTTGATCGGGTTCGACGGCTTCTTCGACGGTTTCGTCGGCCTGGCCGTGGATACTCGTTTGAAAGCCGATGAGCGCCTGACCACCTTCATCCAGAACGGTGGCAGGTTCGTCGTCGATCGGGTGAACGCCGACAGCCTCGACAAGATCGCCGGTGCGAACGATCTGACACTGGTCGCCACCGGTAGGGGCGGCCTGTCGGAGCTGTTCCCGATCGACGACGACCGCACTGTCTACGATGCCCCGCAGCGGCATTTGCTGACCGTCACCGTCAAGGGATTGGGTTACGGCCCAGAGGTTTTCGCGCACCGTTCCAGCGAGGGCGGCGCACACAGCCTGTTCTCCATCTTCGCCGATCAGGGTGAGGCGTGGTGGGGCCCCTACCTGCACAAGGACGCCGGTCCGACCTGGGCGTTCCTGGGCTGGGCGCGCCCGGGCAGCGACTGGGACGAGCGATTTTCAGCGGCCGACTCCGCCGAGTCCGCGCTACGGATCGCCAAGGACCTCTACCGCGACTACATCGACTGGGATCTGCCGGAAGTACAGGCCGCGCAGGTCATCGAGGAGGATCCGCATTCCTGGCTGAAGGGGGCGGTGCGTCCGGTGGTACGCCGCGGTGTCGGTGTCACCGCGAGCGGACATCCGGTGGCGGCGCTCGGCGATACCGCGGTCGCCTACGACCCGATCGCCGGCCAGGGCGCGCAGAGTGGTCTCATCCAGGCCCAGCGGCTGGTCGCGGCGGCCGCCGCGCACGAGGGCGCCTTCGACGCGGACTGGATTACCGAGCAGTACAACGATTTCCTCGCCGCGCGCTCGGATGCGGCCACCAAGGTGACTCGGCTGTTTCTCAGCGATCCGGAATTCGCCGAGATCGGCAACAAATTCTTCGCCGCCGCCGCCGTCGATCAGCGGGTGGCCTCGACACTGGTCAGTACGTTGCACAAACCGCAGCCGCTGCTCGAGATCAACTCCCTGGCCGACGCCGACCGCCTGCTCGAGGCCATAACCGGCGAGCGGGCCGACGAACTGATCTCGCGCTTCCAGCCGGCCGGTCGTTTCGAGCGATCGAGTTTCGCGCCCGCCGCGGTGTAAACCTCGCGCCCGATTTGTTCCTGCGGATTCAAACCCTCGTCGCCGCAGGACCGCACTGATGAACTGGTCACAGCGCCGGATGCCTGGTTGCCGCATCCGGCGCTCAGACCTCACCCCGTTTCCGCAGTGTTCGCGACAGACAGCATTTTGGAGAGCCGATGACAACGGAGAAGATCGCCGAGCAGACTCAATTCGCCTACTGGGTGCCCAATGTCAGCGGCGGCCTCGTCACCAGCGATATCGAACAGCGCACCAGCTGGGACTTCGAATACAACAAGAAACTCGCCCAGACCGCCGAGCGCAACGGATTCGACTACGCCCTGTCCCAGGTGCGCTACACCGCCTCCTACGGCGCCGAATTCCAGCACGAGTCGACATCGTTCAGCCTGGCACTGCTGGGTGCGACCGAACGGCTGAAGGTGATCGCGGCCATCCATCCGGGGCTTTGGCATCCGGCGGTGCTGGCGAAGTTCGGTGCCACCGCCGATCATCTGTCGAACGGACGGTTCGCCATCAATGTCGTATCCGGGTGGTTCGCGGGCGAATTCCAGGCTCTCGGAGAGCCGTGGCTCGAGCACGATGAGCGGTACCGCCGCAGCGCGGAATTCCTCGAGGTGATCCGCAAGATCTGGACCGAGGACAATGTGAACTTCGCCGGCGACTTCTACCGGATTCGCGATTTCACCCTCAAACCCAAACCGCTGAACACCCCCGACCGCCCGAATCCCGAACTGTTCCAGGGCGGTAACTCCAGCGCGGCCCGCCGCAACGGCGGCAAGCATTCGGACTGGTACTTCTCCAACGGGAAGGATTTCGACGGCGTCACCGAGCAGATCGACGATGTGCGGGCGGTCGCCCGGGAGCACAATCGCGAGGTGAAGGTCGGTCTCAACGGATTCATCATCGCCCGCGACACCGAGCAGGAGGCGCGCGACACCCTGCGGGAAATCATAGAGAAGGCCAATAAGCCTGCCGTGGAGGGTTTCCGGGATGCCGTCCAGCAGGCCGGTTCGTCCACCAAGGACGGCAAGGGCATGTGGGCCGACTCCACCTTCGAGGATTTGGTCCAGTACAACGACGGTTTCCGCACCCAGCTGATCGGCACCCCCGAGCAGATCGCCGAGCGGATCGTCGCCTACCGGGATCTGGGCGTGGATCTGATTCTCGGCGGATTCCTGCACTTCCAGGAGGAGATCGAATACTTCGGCCGCAAGGTGCTGCCGCTGGTGCGGGAACTGGAGGCCGAACGCAAACCCGAACTGGTGGTCTCGCGATGACCGCCGTCGCCGCCGACCGGATCACCTCGGCCGCTCACGCGCGCGCCGCCGCGACCTCCTTGGCGGCGGAATTCGCGGTCGAGGCGGCCCGTCGTGACCGCGCCCGCGAGCTGCCGTATCGGGAAGTGGACCGGTTATCGGCGAGCGGGCTGCTCGCGATCACCGTTCCGGCCGAATTCGGTGGCGCGGATCTGCCGCCCTCGCAGGTGGCCGAGGTGCTCCGGGTACTGGCGGCGGCGGACCCCAATATCGCGCAGATCCCGCACAGCCACTTCGTATATCTGAACCTGTTGCGGCTGGCGGGAACTCGTCGGCAGCAGGAATTGTATTTCGAGCGGGTGCTGGCGGGTGGGCGCATCGCCAATGCCCAATCCGAACGCGGTGGCGCGACCGTGGCGGAGGTCAACACCACGTTGATTCCGCAGGCGGACGGGCATTTCCGGGTCGATGGTGTGAAATACTATTGTACCGGTTCACTATTCGCCGATGTACTGGCAGTGTTGACACGCCTGGACGATCCGGCGCATCGTGGCGATCTGGCGCCGGGGGAGTACATCGTCTTCCTGCCCGCCACCACGGCGGGCGTACGGGTGATCGACGACTGGAACGGAATCGGCCAGCGCACCACGGGAAGTGGCACGGTATCGCTCAGTGGTGTGGACGTGGCCCGCGACCAACTGGTTCCGCGTGCGGGGGCCGTCCGCGCGCCCAAGGGATTCGGCTCCTACGCCCAGCTCCTGCATGTCGCGATCGATGCCGGTATCGCCCGCGGCGCGCTGGATGCGGCGGCGGAATTCGTGCGCACCCGCAGCCGCCCGTGGTTCGAGGCGGGAGTGGATCGAGCGGTCGACGATCCGCTGCTGATCCAGCGCTTCGGCGAACTCGCGGTGGCCGTCACCATCGCCGAGACCACGCTGGACGCCGCGGGCCGGGCGGTCGACCGGGCGATTACCGGCCCGGACGCGGCCGCCGATGCGTCGATCGCGGTTGCGACCGCCAAGATCACCGCCGACCGTGCCGCCAACGAGGTCACCAGCGCCCTGTTCGAAGTGAGCGGAACCCGCAGCGCGGCAGCGGATCTGAACCTCGACCGGTTCTGGCGCAATGCCCGCACCCACACCCTGCACGATCCGGTGCGCTGGAAGTACCAGCACATCGGACGTGCCGTCCTCACCGGAACGCCGCCCCCGCTGCACGGCGTGATCTGAACGGGATAGGCCACCTATGACCGACCTGATCGATATTCCCTCCGATGGTGCCGGCTTACGAAAGGCATTCGCCCACTTCCCGAGCGGCGTGGTCGCGGTCTGCGCGGATGTCGAAGATGCCCCGGCCGGGCTGGTGGTGAGCACCTTCGTCCCGGTCTCGCTGGATCCGCCGCTGGTGTCGTTCTGCGTCCAGAACAGCTCGCGCACCTGGCCGAGACTACTGGCCGCGCAGGGGTTGGGCCTGAGTCTGCTCAGCGCCGGCCAGGATGCGGCGGCCAAGCGGATGAGCGGTCGCGATGCGGATCGCTTCGCCGAGGTGGAATTGCATCGCGGCGAGGGCGATTCGGTCTTCGTCGGCGGTGCCGCGGCCTGGCTCGAGGGCGCCGTCCATACCCAGGTCGCCGCGGGTGATCACCAGGTGGTGCTGGTCGAGATCACCCGCCTGGCCACCCGGTCGGAATATGAACCACTGGTATTCCACGGCAGCCGGTTCCGGCGGTTGCGCTCAGCCGAAGTGGCGTAATCCGTCCGTGCGCGACGGCCGGAAGCACAGCCGCCGGCGCGGCGCCAGATCCGGTTCGGTGTGATCGAGTACGGCGGCGGCCAGCCCGTCCGCCCGCATCCCGGCCCGATCCATGTCCTGTGCCAGCGCGTCCATATGGATCAGCGTGTGCTGCAACAGGATCGGTCCGATATCCGCGGGCTGTGTGCAGGCCTCGTGATAGGCGTGCACCGCCCGCGGGTCCTCGGTGAGTGCCGCGATACCGCCGAGCCGGACCCGCTGGGTCAACCCCATCCACATCCGTTCGTCGACGCCGCTGCGCTCTTCGCGCCAGCCGCCGCGGTAGTCCAGATCGCGGATGATCGCGTCGGCGGGCTTGCCGATGCGCGTCTCACCGATCACCGCCCACAGCGCCAGCATCCAGCTCAGCGCCAGGAACACCCCTTCGGGATCGTGGTCGAGCAGGTCGCGGATATCGGACCAGGCATCGTCCTGGGTCATCAGGTTGGACCATTCGAAAAGCAGCGTTTCGATCTCACGCAACAGCGCCTCGGGCAGTTCCTGCTCCGAGGGTCGTACGATCTCCACACTGCGTCCGGAGATCAGATCGCGCAGTTCGACCATCTCGGTCTCAACTGTCGCTACCCAGCGGTATGGTTCCCCAGCCACATTCGGATTGAGCCACGAATTTGCCCGCGTTGCAACTAAATTTGGTCCAATTATCAGGGAAGTTTCAGGGAACCGGTTGGTACCGTAGGGCGTTCGTGACGCCCCACGGCCCGCTGATCAGGGACGACCGGTCAGAACCGCGAAGGCGGCATCCTGGAACGACTGTCCGCCCATGACGAGTCCGCCGGCGGCCGCACCGACCACGAGGCCGATCGGCCCGGTGATGATGCTGAAGAAGCCGAACCCGAGGATCGCGCCGATGATTCCGCCGATCACTCCGCCGGCCACGATGCCGACGATGTTCTTGTTGATCTCGTTGGTGAGCCGCGTCATCGAACCAACCGGCTGCATCTGCCCGATCTCCTTGCCGTTCTGCGGCTCCAGGACGAGCTTGTGGCCGTCCTCGCTGATGTGCTGGGCCACGTGCACGGTCTGTCCCGACAGCTGATACGCCAGCGGCACGGTGGTCAGATTCTCACCGGCATCGGATTTCAGTGCGACGGCGGTGGCGTCGTGGTTGAGCTCGAAGTGGCCCTTCTGGACACTGGTGGTCAGGACCCGCGAAAAGTCGCTGAGCACAGCCTGATAGGCGACTCCGCGATCGGTGCCGGATCGAGTGACCGGAGCCGCCTGGGCGGGGCTGGTGACGGAGGGAGTGGTGCCGGGGGCCGCCGCCGGGCCGGCGTACGCGGTTCCTGTCCCGATTCCGATCGCGGTCGTGGCCAGGATCGATATCGCGGCGAACGTGCCGAACTTCATTCAGGATTCCTTCTCATGAAACAACTTCGGGCCGATCGGTCCGGCCGGAAGCCGACCATATCCCCGGGACCGTGAACCGCGCCCGGCGGAAACCGTTCCGGTTGGGAAACTCCCAGCGACGCGGCGGTGATCGTTGCCGGATCGTGATGTGAAACAAGTGTTCACGTCGACGTTACGGGTCAAGTGGTGTATGCATTTGCGTGACCGCACGAGTTTCGGTGGAAGGACAGATACGTGTCGGGCCGACGTATGAAAGCCGGTGTTGCCCTCACGGGTTTCATCGTCGCGCTGGGTCTGGCGACGGCCTGCGTCATCGGGGCGGTGCTGTCGTTCGGTGCCCTCGACCCCACCCCGGGGCGGCCGCAGGCCGAGGCGACGGTGCTGCCGTCCGGTAAGCCGACCGCCACGGCAGCACCGAAATCCACTGTGGCCGCGACGCATCCGGCCCCGATGCCCACCATGGCCGCCGCTACCCCGGAACCACCGCCGGTGCTGAACAAGGGCGCCGCCGAGAACCATCCCCCGCCCCCCGGTGCGCCCGCGCCGCCCCCGGTCGCGGTGGGCGACTGCGTCTCGCAGGTCCCCAGCGGAGCCCCGGTGCAGAAGGCCGGCTGCGACAGCACCTCCGCGCGCTACAAGGTCACCGGCCAGTCCGCACACTGCGCCGCCGACGCCGACCGCACCGTGCCCGTACCCCTGCCCGGCGGCGGCTCGGACAACCTGTGCATGGACTACAACTGGGTCACCGGCAGCTGCGTCACCATGTCCGGCAACACCCCCAACCCCACCGACTGCGCCACCCCCGGCCGCCTGCGGGTCGTCCAGATCCGCGGCAACACCACCGACGTCGACAGCTGTACCCCCGCCGAACGCGGCTTCGTCTACAACCAACGCCACTACGTCGTCTGCGTCACCAAGTACTGACCGCCGCCGGGCCCCGCCGTGGCCGCGACCCCTAGGGGCTCATCTGGCGTCGTCGGGATCGTTCACGTCGAAGGTGGCTACGCCGATCGTTTTCCAGGCGGCCAGCAGGCGTTTGTCGCCTGATGCCGCGACCACGTCCGAGTCGTTGACGAGCGCGGCCGCCGCGCAGTGGGCGGCGTCGTATCCGCGCAATGCGTGATCGGCGGCCAGTTCTCCCGCATAGCGAACGAACGAATCATCCAGGTCCACAACATCGAGTTGCTGCCACAGTGCCTCCAGATGGTGCTTACCGGCAGCGTGCTGGTCGTCGGTTATACGACCCAGGCGGCAGGCCTGTGCGAGCGCGGCGGCGGATTCGATATACATCACCCGGCTGGAAACCACCGCGTCGGCGAGATTCCAGAACTTTCCGGCGGCCTGACTGCCGGGTTCTGCGATGAGCAGCGGGATGAAGGCGGAGGTGTCGAGGTATCCGATCATCGGCGCTGGTCACCGATGAGGTCGCTGACCGTGCCTGCTGTCGGGATGGGTTCGGGCGCAGGCTTTTTGCGTTGCGTCGCCGCCCGGACCGCTCCCTGTTGCCGGAGGCGTTCGAGGGGGGAGAGGGAATCGACGGGAATCAGACGGGCGATGGGGGTGCCGTGATCGGTGACTGTCACTGTGTGGCCGGCACGCACCTCGGCCAGATGCTGACTGAGGTGGTCGCGAAGTTCTCGAACACCGATCTCCATAGCATTCTCCTGGTTGCGCCGTATCGCGGTAATCTACCGTTGTGGCGACATGCTTCGGGACAATTATAGCCACACTGGGGTGTGTGGTGCCGCGTGCGGTCGGATGTGCGCTAGTCGGTGTGGTCGCTCACCGAGGGGAGGAGTTTGCTGAACTGGCGGTTGGCGATTCGGGTGACCATCTCGTACGGGAACGCGAATTTCCGTGCCACCCAATAGGCGAACTGGATGTCGGGGGAGGTGTGCACCAGGAAGCGGTTGTGTTCGATGCCCGAGAGGATCCGTCCGGCAACATGTTCGGGCAACACCGCATGCCCCTCGAACAGTCTCACCAGCCGCCGCACCCGCGGATCGTCCCGATCGACGCCGATGATCCGCACCGTCTCCACCAGCGGCGTGCGAACCGCCCCCGGCGTCACCAGGCTCACCCCGATCCGGTGCCGCTCCAGGTCGAACCGCAGCACCTCCGAAACTCCGCGCAGCCCGTATTTGGAGGCGCTATAGGCGGCATGCCAGGGCAGCGCGATCAACCCGGCGGCCGAGGAGACGTTCACCAGATGCCCGCCGCGCCCGGCCCGCACCATCGGCGGCACGAAATTCTCGATGAAGTGGATGGGTCCCATCAGATTCACATCCACCATCGACTTCCAGTGCCGATGTTCCAGATTCTCCACCGTCCCCCACACCGACACCCCCGCGATATTCATGACCACATCGAGGCTGCCGTGCTCGGCGTGCACCCGCTCGGCCCACTCGCTGACCGCGTCGTAATCGGACACGTCCAGCGCCTCGGCGGCCAGCACCTCACCGCCGGCGGCACGCACCCGCGTTACGGTATCTGCCAGCCCGTCGGCGTCGATATCGGTGAGCGCCAACCGTATTCCCTTCCCCGCCGCGGCCAGGGCGGTGGCCCGCCCGATCCCGCTGGCGGCCCCCGTGATCACGGCTTTTCTGCCGGCCAGTGGTTTCATCGCGCTCTCCCAAGTTGGATCGTTCGGCCCCCGGTCGACGGTAAGGCATCCGGACCGGTGAGGTTGCCACACCGCTGCGGCGACCGGGTATCGCGGAATCAACCCGCTGCGTTAACCGGATCGCCGGTGATCGGACCTACGGGCCGGTGGCGCCGTCGAGGGCTTCCCGGAGCAGGTCGGCGTGGCCGTTGTGGCGGGCGTATTCCTCGATCATGTGGAGGTAGATCCAGCGCAGGGTGACGTCCTGGTTCATGAAGCGACCGGTGTCGGTGAGAGCGCGGGGAGCGCAGCGCTCGCGAGCGCGGGCGACCTCCGCCTGCCAGGTGGTGAGGGCATCGCGCAGCCCGGTGCCCTGGGCGAGGTCGAACCCGCCGTCCGGGCCGTCCGGATCGGCCTGCGGGTCGTAGATGGGCGAAAGCGCCTCCCCCGCGAACACTCTCCCGAACCAGTTCCGTTCCACCTCGGCCATGTGCTGGACCAGCCCGGTCAGGGTGAGGGTAGACGGCGGCACCGCCGCGCGCGCGGCCAACTCATCGTCCAGGCCCTCGCATTTGATGGCCAGTGTTGTGCGATGGAAGTCGAGCCAGCCTTCGACAGTGGTGCGTTCGTCGGCATTCAGCGGCGGGATGGGGCGCTCAGTGGTGGTCACCAGTCCGATTATGGTCGGTTCAGTGGGAGTTCATGGCGGCGGTGAGGTTGGTCTCCAGGTCGTCGATTCCGCTGGCGAGTGTCCGCGCCTCTTCGCGTAGTTCATGAGCGAGGCGGGTGAGATCTTCGAAATGCTGTACCTGATCCTCGGATGGCCATGGGACGTGCAGGGCGAGCAGCTCTTTCACGTTCACACGGGGCAGGTTCGCTCCGCTCACCAGCCGCGTGACCTCGGCCGTGAACTGCGGGCTGCGCAGGACCGCGGACAGCAGGAAGGATGTTCCGGCGTGGACCGGGCGCAGGGGAATGAGGTCGGTGCTGCAGATGCCGGGGGCGGGGGCCACGGCGCATTTCCGGAGGGCCGGTCTGAGTTTTCCGTACAGGACGTCGCCCTCGTCGAAGGCGAATTTGGGGGAGCGGATTTCGGTATCTCCGGCTCGCAGACCGGTTACCTCGCCGGTGGTCGTGGTGATGTGTTCCAGGAGAATGTAGAGGGCGTCGGGGTTGATGTTGTCCGGTTCCAGCAGGGTGCGGACAGGCGTCACGAGTTCGGCCACGGCGATGCAACCGGATCCGTCGAAGGACAGCAATGCCTCGACGGGAGCCAGGTGTTCATGGATTGCTGTCAGTCGTCCGAGTGCGTCGCCGAGGGAGACCGCCGTCTTCGCGAGCCGCTGTGGAGCAATGTGAGTGGTTCGCCGAGGTAGGTAGCGGCTGGGAGTGAGATTGTGGTTGTTGCCGATCAGTTCATCGAGACTCACGTCCGCATGCGCGAGGGTGCTTTCCTGACCGTTGACGATCCGGACCGCTTGGTGAAGGTCGTTCTCCCGTAGGGGGGTTCGTCTCTGATCGAGACTGAAGCCGTCATTGTCGATGCGAATCATCCGGACCGCGTCCTCGAACGCTTCTCGCCGCCACAGCAGAATGGCCGTCTTCACATCCGAGTAGGGGCGGAAAACGCCGCTCGGTAATTCGATGACATGCGTCAGATTGTTGTCCTCCACCAGCATTCGCCGAATTGCGAGGGCGCCCGTGGACAGGCCGTT
>JAFMQT010000340.1 GCA_017354515.1 Nocardia sp.
TCGGGATCCTCGACATCGACGACGATCCGGGTGTAGGTGGCGCCGACGAGGTCGATGCACACACCCTCACCATCGAAGCGGGTGTCCCAGAATTCCTTACGGCCCTTACCCCTGAAGACGCCGGCCGCGATGACTCCGGGGAAGAAGGTGCCCGGCGCACGCATCCACGGCGGACGCAGATCGACCGGCGCCGGCCCGATGGCGGCGATGTTCGACAGATCGAAACGCACGCCCTCACTCAACGACAGCACGCGGTGCGCGCCCCGGACATGCACGGTCACCGTCGTACCGGTGATTTCGATATCCACCATCGCGCACCTCTTCCGCCGAGTCTCGTCCTCGGAGTCCAGATTGCGCGCGAAGCCTGACGGTGGTCTGTGGCGAACCTTTGATTTCTCTCAGAGTAGTCGCGAGATCGGGGTAGTCGCGATATCGGACGGGCGGCGTCGTCATCGGCCCGCTCGGCGATCGCCCCGCTATCGCCCGCTCCGGACCGATTCGACTGCGTCGGCGCGGTCGGCGAGGACGCGTCGTTCGAGCCGGCGAGTCAGCGAGCGCACGTTCTCGTCGGCGACGAGTTTGTGGTCCAGGACCACGTTCACCGCACCGCGCAACAACGCGTAGGGCTGCCATCCGATGGGCGCCACGGCTCGCGCGGACCGGTGTTCGATCGCCCCCGTGATCACTCCCGCCGCCTCCCGCGCGCTGATCCGCTGATTCAGCGGCCACGGCAGCAGGTCGCCGATCCGCGCGCCCAGCTCGTCCTCGTCCAGGGTGCCGCGGGTCATCGCCGTCTCGACCACGCCGAAATATACGACTCCGGCCGTGGCACCGGTGCCACCCAGTTCCACCCGGATCGCGCGGCCCAGTTGTTCGACACCGGCTTTACTGACCATATAGGGCGAACCACCCATTCCCGGTGCGAAGGCCGCGCACGAGGACACCACCACGACATGACCTCCCGCGTCGATGACAGCGTCGAGTGCGGGCTGGATGGTATTGAAGGCGCCGGTGAGATTGATCGAGAGCACCCGGTCGAACTCCTCGGGGTCCATCAACCGGACGGTCGCCGGTCGCGGCACGACACCGGCATTGGCCACCACCACATCGATCCGGCCGAAACTCTCGCGCACCTGCTCGATGGCCAGCCGCACCCCCTCGCGATCGGCGACATCCACCGCGACCGCGGTGGCCCGGATCCCGAGTTCGGCGGCCGCGGCCCGCACCGCGGCCGCATCGACGTCGAACAGCGCCAGGTACGCGCCGCGATCGTAGAGCGACCGCGCCAGTTCGCGGCCGATCCCGGCGCCGGCGCCGGTGATCAACACAACTCGTTCCCGCAGGTCCAGCCGCTCGGCGCCACCGAGTACGGGGCTCAGCAGCGAGCGCGCGATATCGAACGTTGCTTTGATCATCCGGCGTTCACCTCGGGGCTCCTCGGGTCGGCGGTTTCGCGCTGTGACGATCGAGACGACGACAACCGAGACGACAACCGAGACGACAATCGGTAGGACTCGGCGTCGAAGGCCGCGACACGTCGACGATATTCGAAGCTCCAATTCGGGTACAGCCCGGCGTTCTCGCCCCTGTCGGTGGTGTAGTAGCTATCGCAGCCACCTCGCAGCCACACCGTGCCCCGGCTGCGTTCGTGCATTTCCGCGAGGAACTCCCGCTGCACCGCGGCACGCACCTCGACCCTTTCGATGTCGTTGTCGCGCAGGGTGCGAAGCGCATCGACGATATAGCCGATCTGGGATTCGATCATGAAGATCGCGGACTGGTTCCCGGCCGCCCCGAACGGGCCCAGGGTCAGGAACATATTGGGGAATCCGGCGATCGCCGCGCCCAGATAGCTGCTGGGCCGGTCGCGGTAATGGTCGGCCACAGTTCGCCCGTCGGCGCCCGTGATCCGTTCGTAGAGTTCGGGGATCGCACCGAATCCGGTCCCCCACACGATGGTGTCGACAGCATGGTCCACACCGTCGCGGGTCAGGATGGAACGCTCGCGGATCTCGGTGATTCCGGCGGTCTCGACCTCCACATTGTCGCGGGTCAACGCCGGATAGTAGGCATCGGAGAAGATCGCACGCTTACAGCCGATCATGTAGTCGGGCGTCAGTTTCCGGCGCAGTTCCCGATCGCGGACCTGGCGGCGCAGTTGCAGCGCGGACAGCGCCTGGAATGGGTGCCGGAAGCGGCGGTCGACGAACCCGACCAGGCCGAAGCTCTCGATACCCGCGTAGTAGGTGTTGCGCAGCGCCGACCCCAGTGCCGGAACCCGGCGTAGGAGCGCTCGTTCGATGCCGCTGGTCGGGCGGTCCAGCCGGGACACGATCCACGGCGCGGACCGCTGGAAGACGGTGAGCCGCTCGACCTTCGGCGCGATCTCGGGGATGAACTGCACCGCGGAGGCGCCGGTGCCGATCACCGCGACCCGCTCGCCGGTCAGATCGTGGTCGTGGTTCCAGTGCAGTGAGTGGAACTGGGTGCCGCGGAACGATTCCCGTCCCGGTATGTCCGGGATCCTGGCCTCGCTGAACGGCCCGACCGCCGACACCAGAATGTCGGCGCTGAGCACACCCGAGTCGGTGTCCAGCAGCCAGCGCCCGCGCCGCTCATCCCACTGTGCCCGCCGCAGTTCGGTACCGAAACGCATATGCCGCACCACATCATGGCGGCGGGCCACCCCGCGCAGATAGTCCAAGATCTCGGACTGGCGACCGTAGGTGCGCGACCAGTCCGGGTTGGGGGCGAAGGAGTAGGAGTACAGGTGTGAGGGCACATCGCAGGCACATCCGGGATAGGTATTGGCCTGCCAGGTTCCCCCGAGGTCGCCCGCGCGTTCGAGGATGACGAACTCCTCGAATCCCGCCTCCCGCAGCGCGACCGCCAGTCCGATACCCGCGATCCCGGCGCCGATCACCGCGATCGGGGTGTGTTCGGTCGCAGCGCTCCGCGATATCGCCATCGTCGAATTCCTTTCGGTCCGGGCGTGATCGCCCGATGCGTATCCGCGCGGACGCACCGCGGGTCACAGGTCCAGTTCGAGGGTCTCGCCGATCGCGCGGGAGACGCAGGGCAGCATGGTGTGCTCGCGTTCGGCGGCGCCGAGCCGGCGGTCACGATGGTCGACGGTTCCGGCTCGGACGGTGACCGCGCAGGTGCCGCAGAAGCCCTGCCGGCACGAGTACGGTACGTCGGGCAGTACCCGTCCGATCGCCGCCAGCGCCGTTTCGTTCGACCCCACATCGACCGTACGACCACTGCGCCGCAACTGAATTCGGAACGGTCGCCCGTCCCGGACCACGGCCGGCGAGAAGCGCTCGGTATGCACCGAGACCGTCGGATCCTGCGCCGCGGACGTCTCGAGTACGGCGGTCATCAGCGGTTCCGGACCGCAGACGTACAGGGCGGCGCCCGCGGGCAGCCTCGTCACGATCCGGTGCGGGTCCGGCGGGCCGAATTCGTCGTCGGGCCGGATATCGACCCGCATATTCGGATGCGCGGCGAGTTCGCCGAGAAATGGCATGGTGTCGCGGCTGCGACCGAGATATACCAGCCGCCAGTCGATTCCGCGGCGTTCGGCGTCGGCGATCATCGGCAGCAACGGCGTGATCCCGATACCACCCGCGATGAATACATAGTGCGGAGCCCGGACGTATTCGAACGCGTTGCGCGGACCGCGTACCAGCAGCCGGTCACCCACCGCGAGATCGTGGTGAATCTCCCGGGAACCGCCGGCGCCGTCGGGCAGCAGCCGCACCGCGATGCGATAGCGGCCACGATCGGCCGGATCACCGTTGAGTGAATACTGCCGCTGCCGCCCGGACGGCAGCACCACATCGATATGCGCTCCCGGCACCCAGGCCGGCAACCGCTCGCCGTGCGGTGCGACCAAGGTCAGCACCACCACACCCGGCGCGGCCTCATCGCGTCGCGCGATCACCAGCTCGCGTTCGAAACCGCCGCGCCGCAACGGATTCGGACGCGATATCAACTCCGGGGTCGTGGTGACCGTCCGCTTGTACAGATCGAGCGCCGCGACCAGCGCTCGCAGCGGCAGGGCCGGCCGGTAGGCCGCGACGCCACCGGTGCTGGTCACTGGATGCCCGCCCGTGCCGCCGGCGACCGCGCGAGATACCGCAGCGCGTTGTCCATCGACCCGAGCTGGGAGGGATGGAAACCGGGGCGCAGATAGCGCGGGATCTCGGTGATGAAGGTGGTCATACTCGGCACCACGCCGCGCATCGACGCGCTGAGGAACTGCAGTGGCCACAACCGGCCCTTATCGGGTGCGGGATCCTTGGCGAACAGATATCCGCCCGCGGTCAGGAACAACACCAGCAGCGATGAGCTGGCCAGCAGCGCGGTGCGCACCTTGCGGGTATAGCCGCCGTCGACGTACATGTACGCGTCGTAGACCACGCTGCGGTGCTCGACCTCCTCGGCGCCGTGCCATCGGATCAGATCCAGCATCACCGGGTGCATATCCTTGGCCTCGAGGACATCGTTGGTCAGCAACCACTCGCCGATGACCGCGGTGTAATGCTCCATTCCGGCGAACAGCCCGAGCCGTTCACGCAGCCATTCCTGCTTGGCGCGGCCGGTCAATCCGTGATCGCCCAGGATCCGATCGGCAAGCCACGCGACGGCGTCGACCATCGGGGCGACGTCCAGGCCGAGGTCCTCGAGGTGACGCCGGGCCGCCTCGTGCGAGTTGGCGTGCTGGTTCTCCTGCCCGATGAAGCCGAGGACCTCTTCGCGCAGACGCTCGTCCCGGATATCGGGCAGCGCCTCGGCCAGCGCTCGCGCCATCGCCCGCTCCCCCTCGGGCAGGACCAGGTGCATCACATTGATCATGTGGGTCGCCATGACCTCACCGGGGATGTAGTGCATCGGCACGGTGCTGAAGTCGAATCGCACATCGCGGGCCCGGATGGCATGGGCCTGCTCCTGGTAGGCATATCCCCCGAAGACAGGGTCCTCGTCGACCGCTGAAGTCATGGCGCGTCCTTGCGTCGTGTGCTGTGACATCCGGACGTTAATGTTGACATCACTAGATGTCAACAGTGTGTGATGTCAGCGAAAGCCCGCCGAACCCCCTGGGTAGCATCGGCCCATGGCAGATTCGCCGCGGATCCGGAATTCGCCGGAGACCCGGAAGACGCGCAGCCGCACCTGGCGCGGGCGCGAGCCGGCCGATCGCGTCGCCACCCGCCGTGACCAACTACTTCGAGCCGGCTACGAACTGATGGCCGAGATCGGCGCCGCCGATACCTCGATGCGCGGGGTATGCCGCCGCGCCGGTCTCACCGAGCGCTATTTCTACGAAAGTTTCACCAATCTCGACGAATTGCTGACGACCGTTCTCGAGACCACGGTCCGGCGCTGCCGCGACGCCCTGCTGACCGCACTGGGCAACGCCCCCGCCGAACACGATCTGC
>JAFMQT010000073.1 GCA_017354515.1 Nocardia sp.
TTCACCCGCAGCGTCGGTAAGGAACTGCTGCGTGGCGCCACCGCCAACCTGGTCTACCTGCACCCCGAGGCCGACACCGCGGCCACCGGCCTGGAATCCACGCTCCGGTTCGTCCTGTCGGCCAAGTCGGCCTTCGTCGACGGCCAGGTCTTCCGGGTCGGTAAGGACGATGTAGCCGACAAGTCCATCGACTGGTCCAAACCGTTGGACGGCAAGGTCGCCGTGGTCACCGGTGCCGCACGCGGTATCGGCGCCACCATCGCCGAGGTCTTCGCCCGGGACGGCGCGACCGTGATCGTCGCCGATATCCCCGCCGCCGGTGAGGCGCTGTCGGCCACCGCCAACAAGGTCGGCGCCACCACGCTGGCGATCGATGTCACCGCACCCGACGCCGCGGACAAGATCGCCGAATTCGCTACCCAGCGCTTCGGCGGCATCGACATCATCGTGCACAACGCCGGCATCACCCGCGACAAGCTGCTGGCCAATATGGACGCCGGCCGGTGGGACGCGGTCCTGAATGTCAATCTCGCTGCCCCCCACCGGATTACCAAGGGTCTGGTGGCCAAGGGTGCGCTGAAGCAAGGTGGCCGGGTCATCGATGTGTCCTCGATCGCCGGTATCGCCGGTAACCGCGGCCAGACCAACTACGGCGCCTCCAAGGCCGGTGTCATCGGAATGGTGAACGCCGAGGCTCCGGAGCTGGCCGAGAAGGGCATCACCATCAACGCCGTCGCCCCCGGTTTCATCGAGACCGCGATGACCGCCGCGATTCCGCTCGGCACCCGCGAGGGTGGCCGCCTGCTCAGCTCGCTGTTGCAGGGCGGTGAGACCGTCGACGTCGCCGAGACCATCGCCTACTTCGCCAGCCCGGCCTCGAACGCGGTGAACGGCAATATCGTTCGCGTCTGCGGCCAGGCCATGATCGGAGCCTGAGATGGGTACCGATACCCAGACCATCACCCTCAGCGAGCCACCCAAAACCGGCAGCCTGTACCTCAAGGCCGCGCTGGGAGCGGTTCCGCTGCCGCTGGTTTCGGCTCGCAAGACCGAAATCCCCGATCGCGCCGTCCAGTGGAGCGGTGTGCGGGTCGACGCCGAACATCTGGCCGCCTACTGCCGGGCGACCGGGCTGCGCTTCGGTGATCACCTCCCGCTCACCTATCCGTTCGTGCTCACCTTCCCGATGGTCATGCAGATGCTGGTGGCGCGGGACTTCCCGTTCCCCGCGGTGGGCGCGGTGCACGCGGAGAATCTGATCGAGCGCACCCGCGAGATCTCGATGAGTGAGCCGCTGGACATTCGCGCGCATGTGGAGAATCTGCGCGAACATCCGAAGGGGCTGCTGGTCGACGCGGTCAGCGAGATCCAGGTGGGCCGGGAACTGGTGTGGCGCCAGGTGTCGACCTTCCTGCACCAGCAGAAGACCTCACTGTCGGGTGGTCCCAAGCCCGAACCCAAACCGGAGCAGGTGCCCCCGCCCCCGCTGCGCACGCTGCGGGTGGATCAGGGCATGATCCACCGGTACGCGGCGGCCTCCGGCGATCGGAACCCGATCCACATGTCGGGGCTGAGCGCCAAGGCGTTCGGGTTCCCGCGTTCGATCGCGCACGGAATGTGGTCCGCCGCAGCCACTCTGGGTGTGGTCGAGGGCCGGGTGCCGGCCAAGACCGGTTACGCGGTGAAGTTCGGTAAGCCGATTCTGCTGCCCGCCAAGGTCAACGTCTATGCGGATCGAACCGCGCAGGGCTGGGACCTTTCCCTCAAACACCCGAAGAAGGGTTACCCTCATCTGACGGCTACGTTGCGCTGACCAGCCGGAAGGGGAGGCGGCCGCACATCATCCAGGCGGTGGCGGATATCGAGTCGCATGGGGGATTCGATATCCGGACAACTGAGAGGGTGTGCGGCCGTTGCGTTTTCTGTGTTTGCGGGTTTCCGGGCTTGCTATTCGGCCTTCTGCCGGCCGGCCAGCCCGCGCCAGGCGAGATTGTCGAGCAGATCCACCGCGCCCGCGACATCGACCGAACCGCTCGCGATCCGGTCGGCGATCGCCTCACCGGCACCGATCACCGCGGCCGCGACGGTATCGAAATCGGTTCCGGGCTGGGCGTATTTGGCGCTGGAGCGCAGCAGGGTCGCGGTCAGTTCGATGATCCGCTCGCGGCTGGTGGCGATATCGGCGGCGAACGGCTTCTGCCCCAGTGCCTGCCGGTACAGCACCGACCAGGACAGCCGGTTGTTGTCCACATAGGACAGGAAGGCCTCGAGTCCGGCCCGCAGCTGTTCGTGCGGGGTGAGCTTGGGATTGCCCGCGACGGCGACGGCCTCCATGAACCGCCCGCTCTCGCGCTGGATGCAGGCCCGGAACAACTCGTCCTTCGATCCGTAGTACAAATACAGCATCGGCTTGGATATCTTCGCCTCCCCGGCAATGGCATCCATCGACGTATCGTGATAGCCCTTGCGGGAGAAGACTTCTACGGCGGCATCGAGCATCTGCTGTTCGCGAACCGCGCGGGGGAGCCGTTTCGTTCCGCCTGCCATGCACTCTCCTCGGCCATATATCGAAACACCTATCTTACTCCAAGGTAAGTTCGTGGCTTCGGAAATACTTGTTGAGCTGCGGGTATCGATCAGCAGCCGGTGTTCACACCCTTGAAGGCCGCGACCCGCAGTACCGATTGGTCCACTCGCGCCATCGGCAGCCGGCCGGAATTCACTTCCTGCTCAAGCCGGTTCAGCACCGAGGTCACCGCGTCGGTGGTGATCCACAGGGCGTCGTCGGCGCCGGCCTCCAGTGCCGTGGCCACCGCGTCCTCGATGCCCATCCGGGCGGTGATCGCCGCCATCCCGCTCAGATCGTCGGTGAAGATGAGCCCGTCGTAGGGCTGGGCGTTATAGCCGGTGCCCTGCCGCAGCAGCGACATCGCCTGCGGGCTGATGCTCGCGGGAACATTGGGCGTGGTCAATCCGGGAACATCCAGATGCCCGACCATCACCGCGGCGCCCGAGCCGACGAGATTGCGGAACGGCACCAGATCCACCTGCTGCAGCTGGCTCAACGGCGGTGTGCGGACCGCGCCGGTGTGCGAATCACCCGAGCCGTGACCGTGGCCCGGGAAGTGTTTGATCACCGCACCCATCCCGGCGTCGTGCAGCGCGCGGATTGCCTGCTGGGCATAGTCGGTGACCACCGCGGGGTTGTTGGCGAACGAGCGGTCGCCGATCACGGCGTCGTCGTCCTCGTTGCTGACGTCGGCGTCGGGCGCGAAGTCCACGGTCATCCCGAGCTTCTTCATCTGTTGCGCACGGGCCAGGACCTTCTGGTAGTACTGGGCGCTGGTCATCGACTGGGCCGCCGCCCGCGCCGAGGGGAAGGGACCGAGCTGGTTCTTCAGCCGCGCGACCCGGCCACCCTCCTCATCGACGGTGATCATCAGCGGAGTGTGCGCGGCCGCCTTGACCTGGTCGACCTGTCCGTTCTGCAACATCGACGGATCGGTCCAGCTGCCGTAGAACAGGCCGCCCACCTGTTCGCGCTGGACAACCTGCAGCGCGTCGGCGCCGTTTTTGATGCCGACGGTCAGCAGCTGCGCCAATTTCTGCCGGGTGCTGAACTGGCCCAGATAGCGGGCCTGGCAGTCCTGGCGGCTGGGGGTCGTCGTGGTCGGTGTCGACGCGGTGTCGCGGATACCCGTGGCGGTCTTGGGGGCCGAGCTGGAACCGCCCGCGGACGAACCGTCGTGACCGGCACACCCCGACAGTGCGAGTGCGGTGGCGGCGAGCAGGATCCCGGCAACTTTAATCCCGGCAACTTTGCGCATCGTCCGACCGTAGCCCACCGTGAGCCGTGCGGGCGGCAGCCCAGCGCAACTACGCCGCCACCTCTGCGGCCCGCCACACTGGGCGCGACAGCCCGGGAACCGGTCGCGGTTCCCGGGCCGTATCACCGGTCCACCGGGGGCCGAGTCGGCCCGGGCGGGTTTGTTTACTTGCCGGGGAGCTCGTTGTGCCCGCCGAACGCCTTGCGCATCGCCGAGAGCACCTTGTCCGCGTACACGGCCTCGCCACGCGAGGAGAAGCGCTGATACAGCGCCGCCGACAGCACCGGCGCCGGAACGCCCTCGTCGATCGCGGCGTGAATGGTCCACCGGCCCTCACCGGAATCGGATACCCGGCCGCCGAAGGTGCTCAGCTCCGGATCCGCGTGCAGGGCCGAGGCGGTCAGGTCCAGCAGCCAGGACGCGACGACCGAACCACGCCGCCACACCTCGGTCACCTCGGGCACATCGATGTCGTACCGGTAGTGCTCGGGGTGCTCGAGCGGGGACACCTCGGCCGAGTGGGCGTCGTCGGTCTGCTTGCCGATATTGGCCTTGTAGAGAATGTTCATCCCCTCGGCGTAGGCAGCCATCGCACCGTATTCGATGCCGTTGTGCACCATCTTGACGAAATGCCCGGCACCGGCCGGACCGCAGTGCAGATAGCCCTGTTCGGCCGGTGAGGGTTCCCCGGTGCGGCCCGGTGTGCGCTCGGCGGCCTCCACGCCCGGCGCGATGGACTTCAGCAGCGGTTCGATATGCGCCACCGTCTCCTTCTCGCCGCCGATCATGAGGCAGTAGCCGCGCTCGAGGCCCCAGACCCCGCCCGAGGTGCCGATGTCGAGGTAGTGGATTCCCTTGGGGGCCAGCTGCTCGGCCCGCGCGATATCGTCGTGGTAGCGGCTGTTACCGCCGTCGATGATGATGTCGCCCGGCTCCAGCAGCGCGGCGATCTCGTCGATGGCGGCACCGGTGGCCCCCGCCGGAATCATCACCCACACCACGCGCGGCTTCTCCAGCAGCGCTACGAAGCCCGCGTAATCGGACGCGCCCTGGAACTTCTCGCCCAGCTCCTCGGTGAATTCCTTGATCTGCGACTCGCGCCGGGCATAGCCGACGGCGGTGTGCCCATCCTTGACGACGCGGCGCACGATATTGGCGCCCATCCGGCCGAGTCCGACCATTCCCAGCTGCATATGTTTCATCTCCTCGATCGTCCGAGCGGCTCCGGATAGAACGCGTGTAACGCTACCGATCCTGTGCCGATAATCAGATCGGCTCCGTGCAGTTGCCAGACCCCCGACCCGGCAACCGCACGGAGCCGTTTCTCGTCTCCGTGGACTTTCGTCCTACAGCGGCGTGCGCATCAACACCACGTTGTACTGGTTGTGCATGGTCAGCAGGAAGTACAGGTCACTGCCGGTCTGGTACGGGTAGATCATCGGCGCGTACATGGTCGGCAGGCTGCGCACGTCGATCAGCGTCCGCGGCGGGCTCCACGGCCCCACCGGACTTGGCGAGGTGCGCATGACGACCGAGTCGAACGGGTCGGTGGTCATCATGACGTACTGGTTCAGGTGCTGATTCCACTGCACCGACAACTCGCCCACACCGCTGACGATCGGCCGGGCGGCGTTCGCGTCCTTGGGCTTCCAGCCGTGGCCGTCCCAGTACTCGTACGCGTCGATATTCGCGATATCGGCTTCCTTGACGCGCGAGATGTAGCCGTCGTGCTGACGGCCGGCCTGGGTTCCGTACTTGTAGACGTAGCCGCCGGACTTCAGGAAGGCGTTCTGCTGGAAGTTCTGGAACCCGGAGTCGTTGCCGCGGCGAGTGGTCGGCAACTGCGCCCAGGTCTGGCCGTCGTCACCGGAGGAGGCCAGGGTCGAGAAGTTGGTTTCCCAGTGGCCGTCCGCACCCCAGTTGCGCACCGACATCATCGACATGTACTGCACGCCGTTGACCGAGATGCCCGCCGTCGGGATGAAGCTGATCTCGATACCCGGAATCTTCGGGCTGGGCAGCGGATTGTCCACGGAGCTGGTGTAATTCACGCCCTGCCGCGGATTGACGTTGGCCGGGCTGCGGAACAACACCTGTGACCGCCACGCCCATACACTGCCCGCGAGCAGGTTCGGGGCGCCCAGACCGGCCGTGTCACCGTACGCGGTGATCATCTGGCCGCGGCCGTCGTCCCACATGATTCCCAGGTCCGTGCCGAGCACATTCTGATTCTGCGTGCGGTTCGGCGAAGCCATTCCGGTGACCTGGAAAATCGGCTGGGTGGGCCCGGGAATGTGCGGCAGTCCCACGATGCCGTTCAGCCCGGGGATGGGATTGATGTTGTTGGGGTCGGCTCCGGCTGGGGAAGCAGTCAGGCCCAGCAGCGCGACCGCCGCGCAAGCTCCTGCCAGTGCGGACAGTCGTCTCATTCTCCGAGTTCCTTCCGTGAGTCGCGCCGTGGGCATTGTGCCACGAAGAATGCCTTTTCGCAGTCCCGGGTCGGCGTGCCTTCGGCGAATCGCCAGAAAATGTCCATCACTCACAGGAAACTGCCCCGCGAATCACGAGAAAAGCCCTGTCCCCCGGGGAATGGGAGACAGGGCTTTCCTTGATGCCCGACTTATTGATGTCCGATTTATCGCGCCGTGATCGGCCGGGATCAGAAGGCGGCTTCGTCCATCTCCATGATGTCGTTGTCCAGGTTCGACAGCACGGTGCGGACCGAGGTCAGCTCGGGCAGCACGTTGCGGGCGAAGAACTGGGCCACGCCCACCTTGCCGGTGTAGAAGGCCTGATCCGCTCCGGTCGCGCCGTTGTCCAGCGCGGCGACCGCGACCTCGGCCTGCCGCAGCAGCTGCCAGCCGATCAGCAGATCGCCCACGGCCATCAGGAACCGCACCGAACCCAGGCCGACCTTGTACAGCTCCTTGCTGTCCTCGGCGGCGCCCATCAGGTGCCCGGTCAGGGTGGCGGCCATGGCCTGCACATCCTCGAGGGCGGTGGACAGCAGCTTGCGCTCGGCCTTCAGGCGGCCGTTACCGCCCTCGCGCTCGATGAACGCCTGTACCTGGCCGGCCACGTGGCCCAGCGCCACACCGCGATCGCGGGCGATCTTGCGGAAGAAGAAGTCCTGCGCCTGGATGGCGGTGGTGCCCTCGTACAGCGAGTCGATCTTCGCGTCCCGGATGTACTGCTCGATCGGGTAGTCCTGCAGGAAGCCCGAACCGCCGAAGGTCTGCAGCGAATCGGTCAGGTACTGGTAGGCGCGCTCGGAGCCGACCCCCTTGACGATCGGCAGCAGCAGATCGTTGACCCGGAACGCCATATCCTTGTCCGCGCCGGAGACCAGCTGGGCGATGTCCTCGTCCTGGTGGGCCGCGGTGTAGAGGTAGATCGCCCGCAGGCCCTCGGCGTAGGCCTTCTGCGTCATCAGCGAGCGGCGTACGTCCGGGTGGTGGGTGATGGTGACGCGCGGGGCGGTCTTGTCGGTCATCTGGGTCAGATCCGCACCCTGCACGCGCTGCTTGGCGTAGTCCAGGGCGTTCAGGTAGCCGGTCGACAGGGTCGCGATGGCCTTGGTGCCCACCATCATTCGCGCGTTCTCGATGACGTCGAACATCTGCGCGATGCCGTTGTGCACCTCGCCGACCAGCCAGCCCTTGGCGGGCACGCCGTGACCGCCGAAGGTGACCTCACAGGTGGCCGAAACCTTCAGGCCCATCTTGTGCTCGACGTTGGTGACGAACACGCCGTTGCGCTCGCCCAGGGTCTGGGTCTCGAAGTCGAAGTGGAACTTCGGCACGAAGAACAGCGACAGACCCTTGGTGCCCGGGCCGGCGCCTTCGGGGCGAGCCAGCACCAGGTGGAAGATGTTCTCGAACAGGTCGTCGGAGTCACCGGAGGTGATGAAGCGCTTGACGCCCTCGATATGCCAGGAGCCGTCCTCCTGCTGCACGGCCTTGGTGCGGCCGGCGCCGACGTCCGAACCGGCATCGGGCTCGGTCAGCACCATGGTGGCGCCCCAGCCGCGCTCGACCGCGATCTCGGCCCACTTCTTCTGCTCGTCGGTGGCGTTGTCCCAGAAGATCTGCCCGAAGGAGTTACCGGCGGAGTACATGGTCACGGCCGGGTTCGAGCCCAGGATCAGCTCGTTGAGCGCCCACACCACCGAACGGGGGGCGGGCAGGCCGCCGAGCTCCTCGTTCAGGCCGACCTTCGCCCAGCCGGCATCCTCGAAGGCCTTGAAGGACTTCTTGAACGACTCGGGCAGGGTGACGCTGTGGGTGTTCGGGTCGAAGACCGGCGGGTTGCGGTCCGCATCGGCGAAGGATTCGGCGACCGGGCCCTCGGCCAGGCGGCGTACCTCGTCGATGATGTTCTTGACCGTGTCGGTGTCCAGATCGCCGTAGGCGCCCGAATCCAGTACCGGACCGATGCCCAGCACCTCGAAGAGGTTGAACTCCAGGTCGCGGACGTTGCTCTTGTAGTGGCCCATATCTGTACTCACTCTCCGTTGAGTCGGGTGCGGTCGGTGTGTGCCGTTCCCGCCCATTCGTCTCCATCGGGTACGGACCGGGTGCCCGGCCTCTACTCGCGGGTAACTTACAGCGTATATTACCGACCAGTAATCGGCAGCGAAAGCGCTCAGAGCGCGATGTGACGCGATGAACAGATCAACCGCGCGGCGGTTACCGTGGATGGATGCGGATCGAAACGACGGCCGGAATCGCCGAGGTGGAGATCGATACCAGCGCGTCCGCCCGCTTCCTGCTGCTGCTCACGCACGGTTCCGGAGGTGGTGTCGAGGCCAAGGATCTGCTCGCCGTGCGGGATCGGGCGCTGGCCCTGGACGCGGCGGTCGCGCGGGTGATCCAGCCCTATCGGGTAGCGGGGCGGCGGGCGCCCGGATCGGCCACCAAACAGGACGCGGCTTGGCTCGAGGTGGTGGCAGCGCTGCGCACCCGGTATCCCAGGGTGCCCCTGATTCAGGGCGGGCGCAGTAACGGAGCCCGCGTCGCCTGCCGGACGGCACTCGAATCCGAGGCGAAAGGCGTTCTGGCGCTGTCATTTCCGCTACATCCGCCAGGTAAGCCAGAAAAGACCAGGCGCGAGGAACTATTGGCCGCTCGGCCCGTGCAGGTCGTTGTCGTGAACGGCGAACGGGACCCGTTCGGAATTCCCGATCCCGCCGATGTGGCACAGGTGACAGTGATTCCGGGACAACCACATTCGTATCGCGCCGGTTTCGATTCGATCGCCGACGCGGTCGAGCCCTGGCTGCGGATCTGGGCCGGCTTGTCCGGCTGACTACCGTGCGGCCGCGGCCTGATCCGCCAGATCGGCGACGGTGCGGGTGGCGATCACCAGGGCGTCGATCGCGTCGCGGCCCTCGGTCTCGCGCCGCACCCGTTCAGCCACCTCGATGCGGAGCTTCCCGTCGTTACCGAGATCGGAGCGGATGTCGTCCGGGGTGAACAGGATCGAGGGATCCTGCGGACCGCCGAACCCCTCGGTGATGTTCGTGCTGTCGTGACCGAGGATCAGCAGCACGCCGCCGGGAGTGAGCCTTTCGGCCGCCGCGCGCAGCAGTGTGCGGCGCCGGTCCGCGGGCAGATGTACGAATACCGAGAGGATCAGTTCGAACGGGCCGTCCACACCGGCGGCGGGCAGATCGGTGATATCGGCGCACTGCCACTGGATGCGCCCACGCACCGACCGTGACAGCCGCGAGGCCACGGTGCGGCCCTTATCGATCCCCACCTGCGAGAAATCGACGGCGCGAACCTGCCATCCGTGCGTGGCAAGCCACAGCGTGTTGCGGCCCTCACCGCAGGCCAGATCGAGTGCGCGCGGAAACTCCGGCGCCGGCTGTCCCGGTGCGTCCGGGACCAGGACCAGCCGCCGTTCCAACCCCTGCAGATGCTGGACGACGGTCGCGTTCGGCGGTGCGCCCCACACCAATTCGCTCTGTGCGTAGCGCGCGTCCCACTCGGAGGCATCCATACCGCAAGTCTATGGGCCGGTGAGCTCAGCGGGATATGCGATCCAGCAGCACCTTCGCGCTGCCGTCCGGATCGTCGTAGAACGGGATGTGCCCGCTGCCGGAGAGCGTGATGTGCCGGGCCTCGGGCAGCCACTGCCGGGCGCGGCGGCTCTGCGTGCGATAGGTCAGCAGCACATCGCGGCTACCCCAGGCGATGGTCACCGGAATCCGGCCCAGCCGTCCGCCATCGGCCAGCTTCGCCTCGTCGAAGGATTTCAGGGCTTCCTCGAACGCGGTCGCACGCAGCACCCCGTGCACGGTGTCGACGGCGACCCGCGGTTCGATGGCCCACGGCTTCCCGAATACCAGGCTCGACAGCAACGTGCGGCCGGCCACGGTACCCAGAATGGCCGGCAACTGGGGTGCGATGCGCTGTCCAAGCACCTTGGAATTACCGAGCGATCGTTGACACCAGATGCGTCCGGCCTCGTTCCAGAAGCCGATCGGCGAATAGGCGGTCACCGTCCGGGCGAGCCCGCGCGCGCCCAGATTGAGCGCGATCAGTCCGCCCATCGAATTCCCGGCGATATGCGGTCGCTCCAGGTCGAGTTGATCGATGAAGGCGTGCACGGCATCGGTGAGCGTGTCGACCGTGGTGTGCGGCAGCGGTTCCGATTCCCCGAATCCGGGCAGGTCGATGGCGATGACCTCGTACACCTCGGACAGGGTTTCGATGATCGGCTCCCACACCTGCCAGCGGCTGCCGACGCCGTGGATCAGGACCAGTGGTTCACCGGTACCGACCCGGTGGTGATTCAACCGCACGTGCACACTCCCCGCGCCGAGAGCCGACCAGAACGCCGCCCACCCTAGCAATGATTGGCGACCTGCCAATACGAAATGCGGGCGGTGTTTCCGGGCCGGGTGCGGCGGCTCGACTGTCGCCGCGGCGCGGAATGCGGCAGGATCACCGGCACGGCTCGGATCCGGCCTTCCGGAGATGCGGTCGTAGCTGATAGGCCCCGAGAATTGAGGAACAGTTGAGGATTTCGCTGATCGCCGCCGTCTGTATCGCCCTGCCGCTGCTGGGGGCCTGCGGTTCGAACTCGGGGAGCTCGAACTCGCCGGTCACCGCCGCGGATCTGTCCAAGGCCCTGCAGGACGGTGGTATCAAGAATTCGAAGTTCACCGATTGCGCGGCGAAAATCTTTGTGGACTCGGGGATTTCGCAGGATGGTCTGCGCCAGATGAGCAAGGCCGGCAACGGTGCCGCGGCCGCCAACGGTCAGACCAACGGCCTCAGCGATGCCGATCGCGATAAGGCCGGTTCGGCCAGCCAGAAGATCGCCTCCCAGTGCGCCTCCACCCTGCACTGAGCGAATCGCCGAACGCCGCACCGCCGACTCGCCCGCGCCAGATCCATTGGAGGCGTGGATGAGTCGGCGGTATCGCTGAGCAAGGAGCCCTGGGGGCGTTCGTGTCGGGTGTCGGCCGTGGAGCTGACACCCGCTCGGCGCGGCAGTACAGAGAAAGCTGTAGCGATCGGTAATGGCACCGGGTGCGATGGGCTCCCGGCGGGACTGCTCGCGGGCCGAGAGAACGACGCCGAATGGCCTCGGTGACCTGCGCGGATGCTGGGTATTGAAGAAAGAGCCGGTGACGGGAATCGAACCCGCACTCTCAGCTTGGGAAGCTGATGTTCTACCACTAAACTACACCGGCGCGGCCACACGGGCGCTGCAGAGAAGATAGCAGAACGGCCACTCGTCGGCACAACTTGCTGGTAGAAAGCCTTTGACCAGCGTAGATGATTGGTGAATTCGCCGATACTGCGACGCAGCAGTGCGTGCGGTGTTGAGTCGCGTTCGGGGGCGTTCGGTGCCACTGGATCGCCCTCGGGACCGTTGGGTTCCCCGGATCTTCCCTTCCATTAGCGGATTTCAGCCTCTATTGCGAGCCTGCAATCAGCGGGTTGTGAACACCTGAGATGTTCGACGACAGTGCGCGTTGCGGCCCGGCGGGGCATCTGTAGTGCATCCGTAGCGAATCTATAGCAAACTTTCTGACCAGGTGAAACGCCCGGATGGGAGTGTGGGGACTGTTGCTGTGTCGGGCTGAGAGGCGTTGACTGCCTTACAGCTCCTGCAGGAACCCCGTCTGTCTGCAGGTGACAACCAAATAGAAAGCCCCTCATCGGACTGGACCTCCGACGAGGGGCATGATTACCAGGAAGAAAGGACCTTCCCGGCATGATTGATGATACTCCTGCGGTATCCAGGGAGGCACATTCACTACGCGACAAAGTCGCTGGCTATCGCCCCACGCCCCTGCAGGCATCGGTGGCTGTTACGGTGCTCGTCACCTGGAAGTCGTTCCAGCTGTCCTATGCCGCACTGGTTGGTTTGGCAGTCAAAAATCACGTTGAGTCAGACTTGGCATCGAATGTGCCCTTAGTGTTGGAAGGACTGACCATCGGTGCAGTGATCGCTACTGCACAGTTCAGGATCAAATCACTTGCGTGGGGATATGCGTCGGCCCTCTTCCTGCTGATGTCGCTCACCTCGGTGGCTGGAAATGTGGAATTTGCTCGCGAGATCGGTGGCGGCTTGGTGGCTTGCGTAATTCATGGTGGAATGCCACTGGTTCTCCTGTTTTCTGTTCATCTGACGCTACTGCTCTGGGAGAAGGCCCGCAGCGAGGTCGTGGCGACAGATGTGGAATTGGCACATATTGACGATACACGGACCGGTGCCGCCGACCTTGTCTCGGTTGGTGTCGAGGAAGCAGTCCGACCGAAGCTCGGTGTGGCGAGTTCCGTTTGAATTCGCCCGGCCGGTATCCCATCCTTGGCAGTGGCGCGATCCCCTTCAGAGCGTGTTTCGGGGAATCTCGAAGTGAGTCGAGTTTGCCAGCCCGCGATCCAGTACGTCGCGTATGTCAGCGGGGCGACGACATCCGACCGTGGCCCCCCGAGGTTCATACCTGGTGATTTCTAGCACGACAGTTGTATTTCGTTGTGCTGCAGAGTGATTGACCCTGCGGTAATTTGTGGTTTTGTGCTGTATGATGTTGTGGCTGAGGATGTTTCGGCCTGGCGGGTGGCTTTCGATGATGTGTTCGCTCGGGTGGCGGGGATGTTCTGCCGGGCAGAGTCGCGGCGGTGGGCGCGGTCGTATCTGACCGGGTTGCTGGCGCCGGTGGAACGCAAGAACTCCTGGCAGCTGTCCGAGGCCGCGGGTGTGGTCGGCCCGGATGGGTTGCAG
>JAFMQT010000341.1 GCA_017354515.1 Nocardia sp.
TGCCGCAGTCGCCGCACACCGGCGTCGTTGCGGGCCAGCCGGGCGGGCGCGCCCGCGGCGGGCCGGCGTCCGGTTTCGGCCAGGGTGCGCTCGATATCCAGAGGTGCTGCCTCCCACCAGGATCGGTGCGTCGGGATGACATCGTCATCGGGATGCGACATCGACAGGTGCCGGGGCCGGCCCAGACCGAACACGACATCGAACAGGGCGTGTGCGGACTCGGCGGTGGGCGCCGCGGCGAACCAGCCGGCCAGATGCCGCAGCGCCGACTCCCGGCTGACCCCGCCCCGTCGGGTCTCGGTGACCCGGCGCAGAAGTGACAGCACCGCCGCGATCGCGCTCATCGTCGCCTCCCGTAGTCGATCGGCCTCGGTGTCGGGTGCGGGTTCGGCGGCGTCGGGGCGGTCCCGGGTGGTCACGAACCAGCCGCGCAGTCCCTGCCAGCGGGCCCGCCAATCCGCTTCGCGCGCCGCCGAATCCAGCATTACCCGCTCATCGCAGCCGGCCGCGCGGGTGATCAGCTCCTCGATGCCGGTGTCCTCGACTTCGCCGATCGCGGCCGCCAGCCTGGGTGCGTAGCGGGCCAGGTCCATACTGAATTCGCGCATATGCGCCAGCAGCGCATCCTTGTGCGCCAGAAAGGTTTCCGGGGTCGCCTCGGTGGTGCGCACCAGATCCCCGAGGGTCAGATAGAAGGTCGCCGCCCGCTCGGCCAGCTCCGACAGCGCCGCGTCCAGCCGGCTCAGGATCCGGTACACCCGTTCGGCGTCGCCGGTGCGATTGGCATGAGCCAGTGCCCGCAGGTCGGCCAGGATCTCCGGCAGCACCAGGCGGGAGAGGGAGGCTTGGTCCAGGTTCGCGTCCAGCACCTCGGCCACGGCCCGGTAGGCTTGATAGCCGGCCCGGGAGAACTGATAGACGTAATGGCGGTTGCGGTATTCGGCCAGGGTGGCCGCCCGCGAGCCGTCGTAACTGCGTTCGAGCACACCCCAGCTGTGCAATTGCTCGAGTAGCGGGCCGATCTCGACGGCGCCGAGCCGCGGCGCCCCGGGCATGCCCGCGAGCAGATCGGCGACCTCCCCGGCGTGCAGCAGCACCACATACGCCGCGCGCGCTTGATCGAAGCCGCGCAGCACCCACAGATAGTCCGCGCGCCGGTCGGCGGTGGTGAACGCGAACAGCCGCAATCTGTCCGCGTCGGAGAATCCGGGGGATCCAACCTGGTCACCGGCACCGTCGAACAGCGCGGACTCGGCGGCCGGCAATCGATCAGCAGACTCGGTCACCGGGCCGAGCGTAATACCCGCGCGGGTGCCGCCGCGCATCCGGGTTTCGGCGCGGCGCCCGGCCACGGCCCGGTGCGGGCGAGGGGAGTGCCGGGAGCCGATCAATCGTGCGAGAGGGCCCGCAGTTGGTCGAGGTAGGCGCGGGTGCGCGGATCGCACGGATACTGCTCGATCATCTCCCGCGCGGTCTCGCCCGCGATCCACAACAGCGACGGCAGCGAGCGCCGCTTACCGTCGAAGGCCCGAACCCCCTCGTCCACGGCCAGTTCCAGATCGCGATCGCGCACCGCGACCACCGCCAGGGTCAGCTGCGCCTCCGACACCCGCATGGGTTTGCGGACCGAACCGTCCATCCCGGTCGAGGTACTGATGACACGGCGGGCATACTCCTCCGCCGGTCGATTGTCACCGGCGACCCTGCAGCAATCCATCGCGTAGAAGTCGAACTTCTCCGGATCGACCACGAAGTGATTGTCCAGATTCACCGGATCACCGAGCCCGCGCAGAATCCGCCGCCCTTCCTCCAGTGAGCGGTCCATCGCCTCGCGGTCGCCGATCCGGGCCCACGCCTTGGCCTGCTGGGCCGCCAGCTGCACGCCGACGCCCAGATCGCGGCAGTTCTCCAGGGCCGCCCCCGCGGCCTCGATCGCGCCCCGGTAATTGCCCTGCGTGACGGCGAACCAGGCCGACAATTCCGCACTCCAGCCGATGATTTCGCGATGTTCGGCCTCCTGGCCCAGCGACAGCGCCGCCCGCCGGGTGGCCTCGGCGGCGGTGCGCCGGCCCAGGTCGTAGTCGACGCAACCGACCAGCAGGGCCACCCATCCGGCCAGTACCAGCACTTCTCGATGCTGGGACAGGGTCAGCCGCCCGTCCAGCAGGGCGGTGATCCGGCGCAGCCACGCGGTGCCCTCGGCATGCAGTTCGTGCGGATCGGCGAACGGATATTCGCAGCACAGGCGCTCGGCGGTGATCCGGATGGCGTCCAGGGTCGCCACCGAGACATCCGACATGCGCAGCCGTCCGATGAACTCGAGGGTGTCCATGCCGGTGGACGAGAGCAGTTCATCGTCCCGGTTCGGGCGGGCTTTCGGGAAGAATGCGGCGGTCACGGTGTCGAATGCCGCCGCGATGATCGGAGCGTAGAAATCGTCGGGTCGCGACTCGCCCGATTCCCAGCGTCGCCAGTTGCGCAGGAGGGTACTGTCTGTCGGCAGGTTGTGGCTCGACTTGGCGCGCATGGCGCGTACCGCATCGGCTTGGGACCACCCCCTGGCATCGCGTTCGGAGCGCATTCGGACAGCCCAAACGGGTCGATCGTCAGTCGCGGCCACAGCTGTAGTATCCCACTAGCAAACGGCAGATGTATGGAATAGGGCATACGGATGTCCGTCATTGACATCTGCAATTGCATTTGCAGATGACAGATGCTTGTCGTGGGTGGTTTTTCCGCCCGCTGCGGTACCGGAGCAACTCGTTACAGCAGTACCCCGCACGCGGGGTGATCCAACACAGAGAACAGCGGATCCCTTAAATCCAAACGGAGGTTCGGGTGGAAGCGTTGATCTATGGATATGTGCGTGACGACTTGGCCGACGGCCATGCCGCCGAGCTCGAGGACGCGATGTACAGCTTCGCCGATGAGGTCGGCCTATGCTTCGCCGCCACGTTCCATGAATCGACCCAGGGTGACGGCACCGCGTTCGCGGAGCTGACGGCCGAACTCAAGCGCGCCGAAGCCCATCACGTGGTGGTCCCATCACTCGATCATCTCGCGGGTCAGACCATTCCCCGCGAGGTGCTGCTGGCGAAACTGGCCGCGGACGCGGAAGCGCAGGTCCTGATCGTCGACACCTGAGGGGCGTCGAAACCGGGCATGCGGACCCGGATCCGAGCGACGCGGATCCGGGGATCGGCACTACCGACCGAAGCCGCCCTTACCGCCCCCGCCCCGGCGGCGCAGGTACTTCTCGAATTCGGCGGCGATGGCATCACCGTCGATCTTGGACATCGCGTCGTCGAGATCGACGGCGGCGTCACCGCGCTCCTCGAGGGAGCGCACGTACTCGGTGACCTCCTCGTCGTCCTCGGTCATCTCGTCGACCGCGGCCTCCCAGTCCTCGGCTTGGGCCGGTAGTTCACCGAGCGGCACCTCCAGATCCAGCACATCTTCGACGCGACTGAGCAGGGAGATGGTGGCCTTCGGATTGGGCGGCTGGGACACATAGTGCGGAACGGCCGCCCAGAACGAGATGGCGGGCACTCCGGCGCGTACACACGCGTCCTGCAGGACCCCGGTGATCCCGGTCGGGCCCTCGTAGCGGGTCTGTTCGAGACTGAACTGCTCGGCCGCGTCCTTGCTGTAGGCGGTTCCGGTGACCGGAACCGGCCGGGTGTGCGGGGTGTCTGCGAGCAGGGCTCCCAGGATCACCACCGTGCTGACACGCAATTGCTCGATCATCTCGATGATGTCGGTACAGAACGCCCGCCAGCGCATATTGGGTTCGACGCCGCGCAGCAGGACGATATCGCGTCCGCTGCCCGGGGGCGAGCAGACCGACAGGGTGGTGGCCGGCCACTGGATCTCGCGGGTCACACCGTCGACCTGGCGCACGGTGGGGCGATTGACCTGATAGTCGTAATAGTCCTCGGAATCGAGTTCGGCGAGGGGTTCGGCGTCCCAGATCAGTTCCAGGTGTTCGACGGCGCCGCTGGCGGCGTCGGCGGCGTCGTTCCAGCCTTCGAAGGCGGCCACGAGAATCGGATCGCGCAACGTCGGCAGGGCCGGGTCGGCGGCCGATTCCGGTTCGGACGACGGGGCCGGATCGGTTGACGGGTTCACCCGGTCAGCCTACGGCGTAGTGGGGGGATCGTTCATCGGATATCCGACGATCGCGCGTGTCGAGCGGTGGGGTCGCGCACCGGCCGCCGATTCGCCGGTGCGGTCCTGCGGCCGGGGTAGTCGCCGACGGCAATTAGGGTGGAGTACATGTCTGTCTCCTCTCGCGCCGAGTTCGATACCACGTTCCTCGACACGCTCAGCCGGCGTGTGGTGGTCGGCGACGGGGCCATGGGCACCATGTTGCAGGCCGCGGAGCTGAGCCTGGACGACTTCCGTGGCCTGGAGGGCTGCAACGAGATTCTCAACGAGACCAGGCCCGATGTGCTGCGCGGGATCCATCGCGCGTACTACGAGGCCGGTGCGGACGCGGTGGAGACCAACACCTTCGGCTGCAATCTGCCCAACCTGGCCGACTACGACATCGCCGACCGCATCCGGGATCTGTCCGAACGCGGCACCCGCCTGGCTCGCGAGGTGGCCGACGAGATGGGACCGGTCGCCGACGGCGCCCCGCGCTATGTACTGGGCTCGATGGGGCCGGGCACCAAACTACCCACCCTCGGCCACGCCCCCTATGCGACATTGCGCGATGCCTACACCGAGGCCGCCCTCGGCATGCTCGACGGCGGCGCCGATGCCATCCTGGTCGAGACCAGCCAGGATCTGCTGCAGGTCAAGGCCGCGGTGACCGGTTCGCGGCGCGCGATGGACAAGGCCGGGCGCCGGATTCCGATCATCAGCCACGTCACCGTCGAGACGACCGGGACGATGCTGGTGGGCAGTGAGATCGGTGCGGCACTGACCGCGATCGAACCGCTCGGGGTGGACCTGATCGGCCTCAACTGCGCGACCGGCCCGGACGAGATGAGTGAACATCTGCGGCATCTGGCCCAGCACGCGCGGATTCCGATCTCCGTGATGCCGAATGCGGGGCTGCCGGTACTGGGCGCCAATGGCGCCGAATATCCGCTGACCCCGGGTGAATTGGCGAGTGCGCTGCACGGCTTCGTGACCGAATTCGGACTCGCGCTGGTCGGCGGCTGCTGCGGCACCACCCCTCAGCACATCCGCGAGGTGGCCGACGCGGTCGCTGGTATGACTCCGGCCGCCCGCACGCCCGTGCACGAGCCGAGTGTGTCCTCGATGTACTCCGCGGTGCCGTTCGCCCAGGACGCCTCGATCCTGATGATCGGCGAGCGGACGAATGCCAACGGCTCCAAGGCGTTCCGCGAGTCCATGCTGGCCGGTGATTGGCAGAAGTGCCTGGATATCGCCAAGGATCAGACCCGGGACGGCGCGCATATGCTCGATCT
>JAFMQT010000342.1 GCA_017354515.1 Nocardia sp.
CGGCCGCACCCCGGCACCCTCTAGGCAACCCCAGCGAAATCGGCAAGAATACGAATCGGCAGGTGAAATCGAGCGTTCGGAAGGGAAAGCGGAAAAGCAATGTCCAGTGACGCGCACACACCCCATCCGAGTCACGAGCACATCCACGGCGAGGGCTGCGGCCACGTCGCCGTCCCGCACGGCGACCACGTCGACTACGTCCACGACGGCCATCTGCACCGCGTCCACGACGATCACATCGACGAATGCGAACCGGCCGGGCACACCGAACACCCCGGCGCCCATGAGCACGTGCACGGCCAGGGCTGCGGCCACGTCGCCGTCCCGCACGGCGACCACGTCGACTACATCCACGACGGACACCGGCACGCAGAGCACAGCGGCCACTACGACGAGCACTGATCAACCGCAACGCCCACCACTGTCGACCAGGCCGACCGGACTCGGCCACGATCGGAATCGCGTTGCACTGTCACTCATTTGGGGAGCGATCCGGTAACCACCGTGGTGACCATCGCTCTCACGTCGTCGGGCGTGGGCGTGCAGTTGCGGTCAGCGAAGAGCAGATGTCCCGAACCGATCAGCACGGGTGCGAGTGCATCGACGTCGGCATCGGCTGCCAGACGGCCGAATTCGCGTTCAGCACGCAGATAGTCGGCGATCATCGCTGTCGCCTCGGTCAGCAATGGGAACCCCTTCGGCCAGGTCGGCCGCAGGCGGGCGCGCAGCCCGTCCCGAAAGGTGAAGAGGCCGACGATAGTTACCGCAAGGGGCTCGAAGATCTCGGTCAATCCCGTGGTGAGATTGCCGACCACGGTGCCGGTCCCGGCGCGAGCTTGCAGGGCGGTGCCCTGTTCGGCGATGTGGGTGGAACGGTCTATGACGAGTTCGGCGAGGAAGTCGTCGAAATCACGGAAATGCCGATGCAGGACGCCCTTCGCGCACCCGGCCTCGGCGGTGACGGCCCGGCTGGTCAAGGCGCTCGGCCCGTCCCGCAACAGGATCCGTTCCGCCGCGGCGAACAACTGCTGACGTGGATCGCGAATGGCCGTTCCGGTCGGCACGTGGCTCCCTCCTGATCGAACCCGCCTCGATTGACGAGTGGGCGTGCGCCCACTTATGGTGGGCACATGCCCACTCTACCGTCGGATCCGCCCTCGCCGACCCCCGAACCCCACCGGTACCGGCAGATGGCCGAGTCCTTCGGCGTCGACACCTCCCGGTACGACCGCACCCGTCAGCCGTACCCGCAGGCCCTGGTGGATCGCATCGTCGCCGCCAGCCCCGGACGCGACGTCCTCGATGTCGGCTGCGGCACCGGGATCGCGGCCCGGCAGTTCCAGGCTGCCGGATGCGACGTACGCGGCGTCGAACCCGATTCACGGATGGCCGATTTCGCACGCCGGCACGGAACACCCGTCGAGGTAGCCACGTTCGAGGACTGGGAGCCCGGCGATGCGACGTTCAACACCGTGATCGCCGCTACCGCATGGCATTGGATCGATCCGGCGATCGGTGCGGCCAAGGCCGCGCGCCTGCTCCGTCCGGGCGGCCTTTTCGCCGCGTTGTGGCATGCCTTCCAAACCCCCGCACAGGTACAAGAAGCGGTGGCCACCGCCTACGAACGAATAGTGCCGGATTCGCCGGTCGATCTGCGCGCGACAGGTTCACTGCAGGACGCCTACCGCCCGATCTTGAGCAAGGCCGCCGACGCGCTTCGAGCGACCTCGGCTTTCGGCGATGTTGAGGAATGGCGTTATCGGTGGCAACGCTCCTATACACGCGACGAATACCTCGATCAACTGCCGACACAGGGCATCTTCACCGGACTCGAAACCGAGCGGTTGTCCCCACTTCTCGCCGCTGTCGGCAGTGCGATCGACGAATATTGCGGCGGCGGCTTCGTCATGGAGTACTCGACTGTCGCCTTGACCGCTGTCCGCCGCCCTCTGACCGAGTCGTAAGGAATGCGCTCCTGACGGCGTTTGGATGGAACTACGCCCCACAACGAACCCCCGCCGCGGGCGCGGTGGGTGATGTCTGTGATCCTCGTGTGAGTCGACGGCGCGCGGAAGGACTCTGATGACCAAGCCATCCGATGGACGCTCCTGGTGGGGCTGGGGCACCGAAGCCGGCGCGCTGAGCACCGCCGAGTGCGACGAATTGCTCACTCGCACAACCACACTGCTGCCCGATCACGACTTCACCGACCACGCTCCGCCGGATCCGCGGAGCCTGCCCGTACCGGCCCCGCGCATCCGCGTGCCCGACACGCTGGCCGCGCTGGTCAGCGATGACCAGGTCGACCGGCTGGCACACGCTCGCGGTAAGGCCTACCGCGATATCGTCCGCAACCTTGCGGGCGATGTCGGTCATGTGCCGGACCTCGTCGCCCGCCCGCGCGATGAGCGAGATGTGGTCTCGCTGCTGGACTTCTGCACCACCTCCGATATCGCCCTGATCCCGTACGGCGGCGGCAGTTCGGTCGTCGGCGGGGTCGAACCGCGCTTCGACGGCCCGTCGATCAGCCTCGACCTCGCCGCACTCGACCGGGTCCAGGAGATCGACCCGGTCAGCCGGACCGCGCGCATCCAAGGCGGTGTCTACGGACCGGATCTGGAGTCTCAGTTGCGGCCCAGCGGGTTCACCCTGCGGCACTTCCCGCAGTCGTTCGAGTTCTCCACTCTGGGCGGCTGGCTCGCCACCCGGTCGGGTGGCCATTTCGCCACCCTTTACACCCACATCGACGACCTCACCGAGTCGATGCGTGTCGTCACCGGCGCGGGGATCAGCGAGTCGCGACGCCTGCCCGGATCGGGCGCGGGACCGTCCCCTGATCGGCTCTTCCTCGGCTCCGAGGGCACACTGGGCATCATCACCGAGGCCTGGATGCGGCTGCAGTCGCGGCCGACCTACGGCGCCACCGCGTCGATCACGTTCACCGACTACGAGCGGGCGGTCGCGGCGACCCGCGCGATCGCGCAGGCCGGTCTGTACCCGTCGAACTGCCGGCTCCTCGACGGTGGTGAGGCGCTCATCAATGCCGGGAAAATGACGGCCGGATTGTTGATCGTGGCGTTCGAATCCGCCGATCACCCGATCGACGCGTGGATGCAACGAGCCGTGGCGATCGCCGCCGACCACGGTGGCACCGTCGAGTCGATGCGCAACCGCGACGATGCCGCCGACGACTCCTCCGGCGCATGGAAGTCCTCCTTCATCCGGATGCCGTATCAGCGCGACGCCCTCGTGCGCCGCTCGATGCTGGCCGAGACGTTCGAGACCGCGATCACCTGGGATCGGTTCGCGCAGTTCCACGCCGCCGTCACCACCGCCGCCAACGACGCGATCGCCCGCGTCTGCGGCTCCGGCCGCGGCGTCGTGACCTGCCGATTCACCCACGTCTACCCCGATGGCCCCGCGCCGTACTACGGGATCTATGCCGGCGGCCGCCGGGGCAGCCTGCTCGCGCAGTGGGACGACATCAAGGCCGCCGTCTCCGAGGCCATCGCCGCCGCGGGCGGCACCATCACCCACCACCACGCCGTCGGCCGCGACCACCGTCCCTGGTACGACCGCCAGCGCCCCGAACCGTTCGCCGACGCCCTGCGAGCCACCAAAACCGCGCTCGACCCCGCCGGAATTCTCAACCCGGGGGTCCTGCTCGACCCCTAGAGATCGTCGGGAAGTAGCCGGAACGCGGCTTCACCGGTGAGGGGAGCGACCGCGCGGAAATCGCGTCGGTCGAGCGTCAGCACCGCGACGGTCTCATAGCGCTCGGCCAGCGAAATATTGGTGGCGTCAGTGAGATCCAGCCGCATGGCCAGATATCGGTTCTGCACTTTCCGTGCGATCCGCAACAGATCCGCCGTGACCGCGGGCACCTCGATGCGCCCGCTGCCCGCTTGCGCCAACAGCCAGTCATTGACCGCGTATGCGGCTCGACGATTGAGATTGCGGGTGGTGATGTGCTCGACCTCCAACAGCACGAGAGGTGAGACGACGGTCAAGGCCGCCTGCTGAAGTGCGGCGCGCGCCCCGGCGTGCTCAGGATCCGCCGAATTGAAGGCGGCAACCAGCCCGGAGGTGTCGCCGATCACGATCACCGGGCATCGTGCTCGGTGCCGGTAATCGCTTCTCGCACAGTGCTGTCGATCTCATCGGCCGTCACCGCGTGCCCGTAGTCGAGCACGGGGATGTCCCACACCTCGTCCCATCGGCGCGTACGTATCGCGGCCAGATGAAACGCCTCACGAAAATATTCGGACTCCGGTCGGCCTTCCCGCACGGCGGCCTGCTTCACCAACTCGAGGTCCGCCTCGTCGACCATGACCGTCGTCTTCTTCAAGCCCATACGGTTATGGTACCTGCACCATATATCCTGACCTGCTCGAACCATCCAAGTTCGGCAGAATTTCTGGGTTGGCAGAATATTGGTCAGCGGTTCGGATCTCCCCACCCGCCAGTTTCTGCCTAACCCGACACACACCATCGCGCTCTCGGCAACTGCGAACCAGACGTTACTTTCGTCCGTCTGGTGTGTTTTCCAGACGGGTCCGCTCCGGCTGCAATACGTTCTTCTGCGGAGTTGGTCAGCGGCAGCGGAACGGAGGCGTAGGTGGCATCGAGTCGGAGGTTCGGCCGGCGCACGCTCCTGCGGGGGGCAGCGACGGCCGGGGCGGCAGCGGCCGCGTCCTCGATGACCGGATGCGGGGATAACGACGACGACGCGCTCACCTTCTTCTTCCAGGCCAAACCCGATGAGGCGAAGGTGCGGCTGAAGATCGTCGACGAATTCCGCAAGCAGCATCCGGATATCAAGATCCGGACCCAGATGTCCGGGCCCGATCCGCAGACCCAGATCCTGACCTACTGCGCGGGCGGCAAATGCCCGGACGTGCTGATGTCGTGGGATATGTCCTATGCCTTCCTCGCCCAACGCGGTATCTTCGCCAACCTCGACACCATTCTGAACGAGGACGCGGCATATGCGACCGCGCTGAAGCAGGACAGCTCCACACCGCTGTACAACACATTCCGCTACAAGAACGCGCAGTACGCACTGCCCGAGCAGTGGGCCGGAATCTTCCTGTACTACAATCGGAAGCTCTTCCGCGACGCCGGATTACGCCCGCCGCCCGCGCGCTGGGAGGAGGCCTGGAGTTTCGAGGAGTTCCTGGACGCCACCCGCGCGCTGACCAAACGGGACAGCTCCGGTGAGGTCACCCAGTGGGGATTCGTGGACCCCTGGTCCAGCTACTTGTCGTCCAGTTGCTTCGGTATGAACAACGGCGTCGAATGGTTCACCCCGTCCATCGGACCGACCCGCACCAATATCGACAACGACGCCTTCATCGAGGGTGTCCAGTTCTATACCGACCTGTCCAACAAACACAAGGTGATGCCGAAAATCGAATTTCAGCAATCACTTTCGTCGTCGG
>JAFMQT010000343.1 GCA_017354515.1 Nocardia sp.
CGGAGGCGGTCGAGGTCGACGTCGGCGACCTCCACACCGACCGACTCGCTCAACTTTCTGGTGGTGATCGCGGGCATCGGAACTCCTGTGTCTATCGAGTGATCAGCCGGCCGCCGCGGCGCTTTCGGGCGCGTAGCCGAGGATCGACTTGGTTTCCAGGTATTCGGCGAAACCGTCCGCACCCCATTCGCGGCCGTTACCGCTGCGGCCGTAACCGCCGAACGGGGCCGCGAAGTCGAAACCGTCGTTGATGATGACCGACCCGGCGCGGATGCGGCGGGCGATGGCCCTTGCCTGCTCCATATCGGTGCCGGTGACATATCCGGCCAGGCCGTATTCGGTGTCGTTGGCGATCTCGACGGCGTGCTCGATGTCGTTGTAGCCCAGCAGAACCAGGACCGGACCGAAGATCTCCTCCCGGGCGATGGTCATCTCGTTGGTGGCGTCGCTGAAGATCGTCGGCTTGACGTAGTAGCCCGATTCGAGGCCGTCCGGGCGGCCCGGGCCGCCGGTGACCACGGTGGCGCCCTCGTCGATCCCCTTGGCGATCAGGGCCTGGATCTTCTCGAACTGGGCGCCGGAGACCACCGGGCCCATCGCGACCTCACCGGTGGGATCGCCGACGGTGATCTGCTCGGCCGCCTCCTTGGCCGCGGCCACGGCCTCGGCCAGCCGGGACGCGGGCACCAGCATGCGGGTACCGGCGCTGCAGGTCTGGCCCGAGTTGTTCATCATGGTGAGCACCGAACTGGTCACGCTGGCAGCCAGATCCGCGTCGTCGAGGATGATGTTCGGGCTCTTGCCGCCCAATTCCTGGGCTACGCGCTTGACCGTCGGCGCGGCATTGCGGGCGATCTCGACACCGGCGCGGGTGGAACCGGTGAACGAGATCATGTCCACATCGGGATGCGCGGACAGTGGCACACCCACACTCGGGCCGTCGCCCTGTACCAGATTGAACACTCCGGCGGGAACGCCTGCCGCAGCGAGGATCTCGGTGAAGATCTGACCGCTGAACGGTGACTGCTCCGACGGCTTCAGGATGCTGGTGCAGCCGGTGGCGATGGCCGGGAACACCTTGATCGAGATCTGGTTCAGCGGCCAGTTCCACGGTGTGATCAGGCCACACACCCCGATCGGTTCCTTGACCACCAGGGAAGCCCCGCGCTGCTCGGAGAACGAGTAGTTCTCCAGCGCGCCGATCGCGGTGGCCAGATGCCCGGCCCCCAGATCCACCTGGAAGCTGTTCGCGAGCGAGGCCGGGGCCCCCATCTCCTCGGTGATGGCCGCCGCCAGATCGCCGCGCCGTTTCTCGTATTCGACCTGAATCGCGCGCAGCAGATCCAGCCGCTCACCGACCTGCGACTGCGACCAGCTGCCGAAGGCCTTGCGCGCCGCGGCGACCGCGGTGTCCACATCCGCCGCCGAGCCCTGGGCGACGGTGCCGGCGACCTGTTCGGTGGCCGGATTGATCACCTCGAAGGTCTGGGAGGTGGCCGGATCGACCCACTGTCCGTCGATGTAGAACTTCGAATATTCCCGCATGTGCCGTTCTTCCTCTCGAATCATGCTGTGGTACGGCGGGTTCGGGCCGCCGCCGTGGCTCTACTGCATGCCCTCGGCGTACCAGGTGCGGAACTCGTCGTAACTGGGCATCTCCTCCGAATTGGCCTTCGGGTCGATCGCCACATGTATGACACCAGGTTTTCCGCTGGCGTAGGCGCGTTTGATGGCCGGGGCGATGTCCTCGTCGCGTTCGACGTATTCGCCGTAGCAGCCGAAGCCCTCGCCCACCTTGTCCAGCCGGGTGCCCTTACCCCAGTGCACCCCGGTCTCGAGCGAACCCTGACCGAATGTGCGCTTGTAGACGCCGACTTCCAGACCCCACTGGTAGTCCACGCCCACCACACACACCAGCGGCAGGTTGAACCGCACCGCGGTCTCGAGTTCGGCGATCTGGAACTGGAACGAGGAGTCCCCGGTGACCAGCATGACCGGGCGCTTGCCGCCGTCGGCGATCGAGGCGCCGATGGCGTACGGCAGTCCGGTGCCCAGATGCCCGAAGTTCTGATTCCACATCACATCGTGAGGTTTGGCCTGCGAATACGTCCATCCGAAGATGGTGGTGGCGCCACCGTCGCGGGCCATGATGCCCTCGGCCGGGAACGCCTTGGTGGCCTCGACGATCATCCGGGCCGGATGCACCGGCGACATGCCGCTGGGCGCGGTCTCGGCGAGTTCGGCCAGGCGTGCGGCATCGCGCTCGATCCAGTCCGCCAATTCGGGGGTCGGGGTGCGCGGGGTCTCGCGCAGCGCCTCCACCAGTTGCGGGACGATCGCTCGCAGATCACCGACCAGCGGCACATCGATGGGCCGGTTCACGCCGATCGCGGCCGGATCCTGTTCCACCAGAATCCAGGTGCGGTTCGCCTCGCCCTCGACCCAGTGCCGGCCGCGGCCGAAGTGCACGGGCTCACCGAGTTCGGTGCCGATCGCCAGGCACAGATCCGATTTGACGACCGCCTCGACCGCAGAGGGGGAGAACCCGTACGGGAAGGTGCGGTCCTCGAGCCCGGGGATGTAGGAGGTGCCGCCCGAGGTCTGGATGGCCGGTGCCGCCATCAGGTCGGCGAGTTCCTTGACCGAGGCGCCGGCACGGGCGGTGTGCACACCGTGACCGATCAGCAGGATCGGCTGCTCGGCGGCCCGGATCGCTTCCGCCGCTCGGGAAATCGCGTCCGCGCCGGCGGTCTGGCCGACCAGGCGGTAGCGGTTCGGGGGCAGCGCCGGGGGGACGTCGAGCTCCTCCAGGATCACCTGCGAGGGGTATTCGATGTACACCGGCCCGGGGGTGCCGCTGAGCGCCTTGCGGATCCCCTCGCGCAGGATCTCATCGGTCTGATCGGCGTATTCGATACTGGCGCTGTACTTCACGGCGTTCTCGACCAGTCCGGCCTGCTGGACGAACTGGATCCGGCCGCGCCGCACCCGCTGCTCGGTGATGCGGGCGCGCTGACCGCCGAGGAAGATGATCGGGGAATTCTCGACCTTGGCACACATGATGGAGCCGGCCAGGTTCGCGATACCCGGGCCGAGGGTGCCGATGCAGACCGCGGGCTTACCGGTCATCCGCGAAACACCTTCGGCCATCATGCCGGCCGATTCCTCGTGATGCGGAGCCACGACCGTCCAACCGCGCTCCTCGGCGCGGTGGAACAGATGCACGAAATTCGGATCCGGAATTCCGAAGATGGTGTTGATGCCCTCGGCCTCGAGGAGTTCGAGGATCCGTTCGTAAACCTTCACTGCTGTGTCCCTTCGGTTTCGGCAGCCCGGGGGGCCGGTGCCGCGTTCGCCATCGCGAAACTGCGGCCGATGTGGTCGGCATGGGCGGTCGCGGTCGGCAGAATCCACGAATCGCCGGTGTCGCGGATCTCGTCGAGCCGGTCGGCGACCTGTTCGATCGTCCACGACGGCTGATATACGCCGGGCGTCTCGGCGATGTAGGCGCGCGCCACCCGTCCGGCGATGGCGACCAGCATTTCGCCGGTGAGCGAACAGGATTCGTGCGCCAGATAGGCCACCGTGGGGGCGACCAGTTCGGGGCGCATATCCGGATAGGCGGAGGTGTCGATGCCCGCGGCCATCCGCGTCAGCGCCGAGGGCACGATGACGTTCGAACGCACCCCGCATTCGGCGCCCTCCAGGGCGACCACGTTCGACAGTCCGATCATGCCCGCCTTCGAGACGGCGTAGTTGGCGACCTTCTTGTTTCCGTAGATGCCGCCGATCGACGAGGTCAGTACCACCCGCCCGTATCCGGCCTCGCGCATGACCGGGAACGCCGCGCGCACCATGTGGAACGCGCCCCGCAGATGAACGTCCACGACCGCTTCGAAGTCCTCGTAGGACAGGTCGGTGAGTGCGCCGTAGCGGACGATGCCGGCATTGTGGATCAGGATGTCCAGGCGGCCGAAATTGTCCAGGGCCGATCCGACGACGGCCTGCCCGCCCTCGGGTGTGGCCACGGATTCGGTGCAGGCCACCGCTTTTCCGCCCGCGGCGGTGATGGCTTCGGCGACCTCGTCGGCGACGGCACCCTCGACGGTATCCCCGCGCATGCTACCGCCAGGATCGTTGACCACGACCGCCGCGCCGAGGCGTCCCAGCAACTCGGCATAGGAGCGCCCCAGGCCCCGTCCGGCGCCGGTGACCACCGCGACGCGGCCGTCGAATCTGAGTTCGGACAACAACATTCCTCTCACCCGTGGTGCGGACGGCTCATTCGCCGAGGGTCAGGCCTTCGAGCGCGCCGGTGTCCCGCCATGCCTGCAGCAGGTCCCCGAGTTCGTAGAAGCCACCCCAGTAGGGGTCGCCCAGGAACCCGCGGCCGTTGGGCTCGCCCTCGGCGTTGTAGTAGCCGGGCGTGCAGGTGGTGGTGAATTCGGAATTGTCGATGGAGTATTCGCGGATGGTCGCCACCCACGCGTCCTCGGCCTCCTGTGTCGGTTCCACCACCCGGGCACCGCGCTGCTGCGCCTGGGCGATGATGTAGGCGATGTGCTCGGCCTGCTGCTGATACATCAGCGTGGTGGCGGCGGTGACCCCGCCCTGCACGAATCCGGTGGCGAAATGGTTCGGGAAGCCGTGCGACATGATGCCGTGCAGGGTGCGCGGGGTTTGTCCCTGATTCCAGTGCTCGTACAGCGATTTTCCGCCCCGGCCGGCGAACGGTTTGATGTCGAACTGACGTTCGAGTTCCGTGGTGATCTCGAAACCACTGGCGAAGATGATGCAGTCGACCTCGTATTCGACACCGCCGGCGACGACGCCCTTCTCGGTGATCCGTTCGACGCCCTTGTCGCCGGAGACATCGACCAGGGTGACATTGGGGCGGTTGTACGTCGGCAGATATTCGTCGCTGAAACACGGCCGCTTGCACAGGTGCCGGTAGTAGGGCTTGAGTGTCTCGGCGATCTCGGGATCGGTGACCAACGAATCGACGCGGTCGCGGACCCGCTGCATGGCGCGATAGTCCTCGACCTCCTTCATCTGCAGGAACACCGCCGGATCCGCCAGCGCCGCCCACCCGTCGGTGGCGTCCAATTTGCGGGCGAGATTGCGCGCGACCTCGGTCCAGGCATCGCAGATCAGATCCGGTTCGCCGGGGGAGTAGAACGAATAGGCAGCGTTGTGGAAATTGCGCTGGCGCTGCGCCTGCCAGCCCGGTTCCAGCGATTTCGCCCATTCCGGGTCGGTGCGCTGATCACCGCGCTCGAAAATATACGACGGGGTGCGCTGGAATACCGTCAGATGTTTCGCGCCCCGCGCCAGCTGCGGAATTACTTGAATGCCGCTGGCGCCGGTGCCGATCACCGCGATTCGCTTATCGCCGATCTTGTCCAGTTCGCCGCGCACATGTCCGCCGGTGTAGTCGTA
>JAFMQT010000344.1 GCA_017354515.1 Nocardia sp.
TCAATCTGCTGCCCAACGGGTACGAACCGCAACACCTCAAACCCGAGGCGAGCACCGGCCGAACGGGTACGCGGACCGCGCCTCCGGCCGCCACGCCGGGCCCGCCCCCCATGCCCCCGCGGCGTGCCATCGCTCCGCCGAGCCGAACCGCCGGCTTCGACGCGATTCCCGCACTCCCGCCGCCGCGGCGTCACGGACCGCCACCGCGCCCGCAGATACACCCCATCCCCGACGTGCGCGCCAGCGCGCCCCAGCAGCCGGCGCAACCCGCGCGCGGCTGGTGGGCTCGACTGATCGATTGGATGAAGAACCCCGCATGAGTACTTATTGGCCCTGGTGGGCGGGCGCTATCGGCCTCGCTCTGGTCACCGTCGTCTACACCCTCACCACCGATCGATCGCTGGGGGTGTCCTCCGCGTGGGATCGCGTAGTGCATTGGCGCGCCGAACGTGACGTCGAGTTGAGTGAGGCGCAGTTCGCCGACGACGAGGCCCTCGCGGCGGCACTCGCGGCGGCCACCGCCGAGCATTTCCGGACACGCGAAGCGCCTGCCGCGCAACCGGTTCCGCGGGAGCCGTCGCCGGATACCGCATCGAGCCCGGCGGCCGCACCCCCGCGCCCGCTGCCGGTGGTCGCCTCCGCCGCGTTGCTGGTGTCGATTTTCGCGGGCGGATGGATCGCCGCGCTCACCTCCGGTCGCTTCCGGATCCGCTTCGATATGGGCCCCGATTTCCGGACTCTGGTCACCGATCAGCCGGTGCTCATGATCGCGCTGTTGTTCGCAGGCGGTGTGCTGGTCGGCTTCGGGACCCGGCTGGCCGGCGGCTGCAGTTCGGGCCACGGACTCAGTGGCTGCGGGCGGCTGCGGCCGGTCAGTCTGGTCGCGACCGCCGTGTTCTTCGGCACCGCGGTCGCGGTGTCGTTCCTGTTGTGGAAGGTGATCTGATGCGTACTCGTGGCGCGATTCTGCTGGCCACCATCGTCACCGGGGTGGGCCTGGGTTACACGGTGAGCAATATCGGTTTCGCCGACTACGGCGAACTCAACCGCATGTTCACCTTCCAGGACCTGCGCATGACGCTGGCGTTCGCCGGCGCCGTGGCGATCCTGGTGTGCGCGTTCGCCATACTTCGAGTGCGCCGCACCCCGGGCCGCATCCACGCCGGGGTGATTCCCGGGGCGGTGATGTTCGGCGCCGGCTGGGCGATTTCCGGTGGCTGCCCGGCGATCCCCATCGTGCAGGTCGCGGGCGGGTATCTGCCCGCGGTGATCACCATCGCCGGCATCGCGGTCGGCATGCGTCTGTGCCGGCTGGTCAATTCCCGCTACTTGCGGCTCGATACCGGTTCGTGCGTATCGTGATCGCACCGCATCCGATCCGGTAGTGGAGGTTCGCCGAGTGGCGCATGCGGCTGGGCGTCCGGATGCCGTGCGCCCGGACTAATCTCTCCGGCAGATCCACGATCGCCCACCGGCAAGGAGTTCGATGCGCCACGTCAGCCGCCGTCAAGCACTGGGCCTGTTCACCGCCGCCACCGCCACCGCACTCACCGGGCCGGGCCTGGCCCTCGCCCAGCCCGCACCGCAGGCGGTGCCGCGGCTCGGATCGGACTTCCTGTGGGGTGTGGCCAGCGCCGGATTCCAGTGTGAGGGACACGCTCCCGACAGCAACTGGAAACGGTATGTCGATTCGCATCCCGACTACGACCGCTACCGTGACGCGGTCGACTTCTTCACCCGCCACCGTTCCGATATCGCCCTGGCCGCCGGTCTGGGGGTCCGGGTCTACCGGATCAGCATCGAATGGGCGCGCGTACAGCCGGCGCCGGGCCGTTGGGACGAGCACGCGCTGGCCTTCTACGACAGCGTGCTCGACGCCATCGCCGCCCATGGCATGCGCCCGATGATCACCCTCGATCACTGGGTGTATCCGGGGTGGGCCGCAGCCCGCGGCGGCTGGGCACATCCGGGCATGCTCGCCGACTGGCTGACCAACGCACGGAAAGTGGTGGCCCGCTACGCATCCCGCAATCCGCTGTGGGTCACCTTCAACGAACCCACCTTCTACATCGAGAACGAGGTCAGCAACGGCGGACTTCCCGCCGCGAGCATTCCGGCGATGCGCGATGCCGTCGTCGCGGCCCACAACAGCATCTACGACGAGATCCACCGCGCCCAGCCCGGCGCACAGGTGACCAGCAACCTGGCGTATGTGGTCGGCACGGTGGAACCGGTCCTGAACGGCGCGATCATCGACGGGATCGCCGGCAAGCTCGATTATGTGGGCATCGACTACTACTACGGCTATTCCCCGCAGACCGTGGAGCGCATGTCCCCGGCCGATATCAAGAAGATGTGGAATATGCCGCTGCAGCCCGAGGGCATCTACTACGCACTGCGCCACTACGCGCGCCGCTTCCCACGCACACCGCTGTATGTGGTGGAGAACGGAATGCCCACCGAGAACGGCAAACCCCGCGCCGACGGCTACACCCGCGCCGACAACCTGCGCGATTCGATCTATTGGATCCAGCGCGCCAAGGCCGACGGTATCGACGTCATCGGCTACAACTACTGGTCGATCACCGACAACTACGAATGGGGCAGCTACTCACCGCGTTTCGGGCTCTACACCGTCGATGTGCTGACCGACCCGGCACTGACCCGCAAGCCCACCGATGCGGTCGCGGCCTATCGGACGATCACCCGGGAAGGGGGTGTGGCGGCAAACTACCGGCCCACCCGGCCGCCGGTGGCGTGTTCGCTGGTGGACGCCCCGGACAGCTGCGCAAATCCGCTCAGCGTGCCACACTGAAGCCGCAGCCGCTACATAACCGCAAGATAACCATCATGTCTCGAGTGTGCAAACGTGCCGCATTGGCGCTAGTTTCGTTAGTCGAGATTCACACAGGTCGGGGTGGATCGGCGAAACAGCTCTGATGGAGGACACGTGCGAATCCTGTTGGTCGCGAGCGCATTCAACAGTCTGACCCAGCGGGTTCATACCGAATTGCGCGAACACGGCCACACCATCGGTGTGGAACTGGCACTCGGTGACGATCTGCTGCGTGCCCGCATCGACCGCTTCCGCCCCGAGCTGATTCTGGCGCCCATGCTGACCACCGCCATCCCCGAGGATGTGTGGCGCGAGCATCCGGTGTTCATCGTGCATCCGGGACCGATGGGCGATCGCGGCCCCTCGTCACTGGACTGGGCGATCCTCGAGGGCGCGAGCACGTGGGGGGTGACGGTGCTGCAGGCGGTGGCCGAGATGGATGCCGGCCCCATCTGGGCGTCGGAGACCTTCGAGATGGCCGACTGCGGTAAGAGCGAGCTGTATCGCAACGAGGTATCCGATGCCGCGCTGAGCGCGGTGCTCACCGCGGTCGAACGGTTCGAATCCGGCGGCTACTCCCCCGAACCACTCGACTACGACCGGCCGGAGGTGACCGGCCGGTTGCGCCCGTTCATGACCCAGGAGATGCGGCGCATCGACTGGGCCGAAGAGGACACCGACACCATCATCCGGCGGCTGCGCTCGGCCGATTCGCAACCGGGCATCCTCGATGAACTGTACGGACGCGAATACTTCATCCATGGCGGGCACCGCGAGGATCGGCTGCGCGGACTGCCGGGCTCGATCATCGGCACCCGGGACGGCGCGGTGTGCCGCGCGACCGTCGACGGGGCGGTGTGGTTGCCGCAACTACGGCCGCGCCGCACGCCGGGCGGTCCGGTGACCTTCAAACAGCCCGCGGTCGACGCGCTCGGCGCGGATCTGCCCGCCGATGTGCCCGAGGTACCGGTCAGTCCCGCCGAGGCCGCCGGACGCGACACCTGGTCGGAGCTGCTCTACACCGAGGCCAACGGGGTCGGATATCTGGAATTCGCGTTCAGCGGCGGCGCGATGGACACCCGCCAATGCCGGCGCCTGCTCTCCGCCTACCGCCGGGCCGCCGATCGTCCGGTGAATGTGCTGGTCCTGGGCCCACGCCGGGACTTCTTCGGCAACGGCATCCACTTGAACGTGATCGAGGCCGCCATCGATCCGGCCGAGGAGTCCTGGCTCAACATCAACGCCATGAACGATCTGGTGGAGGCGATTGTGACCACCACCGACAAACTGGTGGTCTCGAGTCTGGCCGGTAACGCCGCCGCGGGCGGGGTCATGCTGGCGCTGGCCGCCGATCAGGTGTGGTGCCGCGACGGCGTGGTGCTCAATCCGCATTACCGGCTGATGGGACTGCACGGTTCGGAGTACTGGACCTACACCCTGCCCAAGCGGGTCGGCATCCACACCGCCGAACAACTGACCTCCACCACGCTGCCGGTCGGTGCGCGCGCCGCGGCCCGGATCGGTTTGGTGGACGAGGTCATCGCCGGCTCCACCGACGAGTTCGGTGAGCGGGTGCGCGAGGAGGCCGAAGCCCTCGCCGCCGCACCGGAACTCGCGCAGCTGCTGCTGGCCAAGAAGCAGCGCCGCGCCGCCGACGAGGCGCTACGCCCGCTGGCCGACTACCGCTCCGCCGAACTCGCGCACATGTATCGAAATTTCTTCTCCGAGGGCGAGTCCTACCATCAGTGCCGCCACGATTTCGTCGCCGGCACCAAACCGCTGGCGACACCGGCGTATCTGCTGGCCTGACCGTCGGTCAGCGAAACGGGTTCAGGCCGAACGCGATTGGGCTTGCCTACCGACGTGCGCCGCGGGCTCGGCCAGCCGCAGGATGCCGTCCTCGATGCGGCCGCCGTGCAGCATCGCGCGGTCGCGGTAGTAGTTGTTGATGGTCTTCCACGGCTCGCGCCGGCCCTGACGCGGCATCACCGCGTCACCGCGGGCGATGTATCCGGAGCTCAGCGCGCTGCCCATCATCGACTCGTCGGCCCTGTCCGAGTCCTTCGCGACCGCGACGAATGTCGAATACCCCTTGGCCTTCATGTGATTGAGCAGGCGGCAGAAGTAGTGGGCGGCCAGATCGGCCTTGAGCGTCCAGGAGGCGTTGGTGTAGCCGATGACGACCATGGCATTGGGTAGTCCGCTCATCAGGACTCCCTTGTAGGGCACCAGATCTCGCGTCGCGACCGGGGCTCCGTCCACCGAGACCGAGGCCCCGCCCAGCATCTGGATATTGAGCCCGGTGGCGGTGACGACGATGTCGGCTTCCAGTTCCGCACCCGACTGCAGGCGGATTCCGGTTTCGGTGAAGGTGTCGATCCGATCGGTGACGATCGAGGCGCGGCCCGAGCGCAGCACCGCGAACAGGTCACCGTTGGGCACGATGCACAGCCGCTGATCCCACGGGTTGTAGTTCGGGGTGAAATGCCGCATGTCGACATTCGGGCCGACCGCCAGGCGCACGGCCTGCAGCAGCAGCCGGCGCGAGAGCCCGGGATTGCTGCGCGAGAGCGCGAAGCTGGCGCGCTGCAAC
>JAFMQT010000345.1 GCA_017354515.1 Nocardia sp.
GCGGAGGCGGAAGCGGTCGCGCGGGCTAAGCGGACCCGTTGAACAGGCCGGTGACCGAGCCGTGTTCGAAGACCTCGCGGATGGTGCGGGCGAGCAGCGGCGCGATGGACAGGACCGTCAGTGACGGGAACTTCTTGTCCTCGGTGATCGGCAGCGTATTGGTGACGATGACCTCGTTGGCGCCGCAGGCTGCGAGCCGCTCGGCGGCGGGGGCCGACAGCACGCCGTGGGTCGCGGCGATGACGACGTCGCCGGCACCGGCCTCGCGCAGGACGCGGACGGCCTCGGAGATGGTGCCACCGGTGTCGATCATGTCGTCGATCAGGATGCAGGTGCGACCGTCCACATCACCGACCGGGCGGTGGGATTTGACCTGGTTGGGGACCAGCGGATCGCGGGTCTTGTGGATGAACGCCACCGGGGCGCCGCCGAGCGCGTCGGCCCACTTCTCGGCGACCTTCACCCGGCCGGCGTCGGGGGAGACGATGGCGATGTTGTCGGTGCTGTAGTGGTTGCGCACGTACTCCGACAGCTGCACCAGCGCGTGCATGTGGTCGACCGGGCCGTCGAAGAAACCCTGGATCTGGTCGGTGTGCAGATCCACGGTGATGATGCGGTCGGCGCCCGCGGTCTTGAGCAGATCGGCGACCAGGCGGGCCGAGATCGGCTCGCGACCGCGGTGTTTCTTGTCCTGGCGGGCGTACGGGTAGAAGGGGAGCACCGCGGTGATGCGCTTGGCCGATCCGCGCTTGAGCGCGTCGATCATGATGAGCTGTTCCATCAGCCACTGGTTCAGCGGGGCCGGAAAGCTCTGCAGCACAAAGGCATCCGAGCCGCGCACGGACTCCTCGAAGCGAACGAAGATCTCGCCGTTGGCGAATTCGCGAGCGGTCTGCGGGGTAATCGCGACGTCGAGTTCCTTGGCGACCTGATCGGCCAGTTCGGGGTGAGCGCGCCCCGAGAACAGCATCAGGTTCTTGTGGTTATCGGTCGAGAACGCGGTCACTCTGGGTTGCCATCCTTATGCTCGGTTGCCTGACTCGCCCTGTTGTCGTTTGCGATCGCTGCTTCCGCAGCCTGCGCGGCGGCCGTTCCGGGACGATACCGCCGCACCCAGCCCTCGAGGTTCTTCTGCACTCCGCTCGAAACCGCCAGCGCCCCCGGCGGCACGTCCTTACGCAGCACAGTACCCGCTGCCGAATACGCGCCGTCACCCACCGTCACCGGTGCGACGAACATGGTGTCGCTGCCGGTGCGGACATGCGAGCCCACCACGGTGTGATGTTTGTTGACGCCGTCGTAGTTCACGAACACGCTCGACGCGCCGATGTTGCTGTATTCGCCGATGGTGGCATCGCCGACGTAGGTCAGATGCGGGACCTTCGAATGCGCTCCGATCGTGGCGTTCTTCGACTCCACGAACGCGCCGAGTTTCCCGGACTCGCCGACGATGGTGCCCGGACGCAGATAGGCGAACGGGCCGATGGTGGCCCCCGGGCCGATGGTCGCGCCCTCACCGTGGGTGCGCACCACCTTCGCGCCCTCGCCGACCACCACATCGGTCAGCGTCGAATCGGGCCCGACCTCGGCGTCCTCGCCGACCACGGTCCGGCCGAACAGCTGGACGCCGGGCCGCAGCACCGCGTCCCGGCCGATCCGGACGCCGGCATCTACCCAGGTGGTGGCCGGATCGATGACCGTGACGCCGGCGCGCATATGGCGTTCGAGGATGTAGCGGTTCAGGGTGCGGGCCGCGGCCGCCATCTGCACCCGGTCGTTGACGCCGGTGACCTTGGCGGCATCGACCAGCCGGGCACCGTGCACCGGATGGCCGGCCTCGCGGGCGAGTTTCAGCACATCGGTCAGATACAGCTCGTGCTGGGCGTTGGCGGTGGTCAGGCGCCCGATCATGGTCCGGAGCACGGTGACGTCGAAAACGTAGACACCGGAGTTGACCTCGCCGATCGCGGCCTGTTCGGGGGTGGCGTCGGCGTGTTCGACGATTTCCATGACATGGCCCTGGTCATCGCGCACGATCCGGCCGTAACCGTTGGGATCGTCGGGGGTGAAGGTCAGCACGGTGACCGCCGAGCGCGGCTGGTAGCTGCGGTGTTCGTCGAGCAGCGCCGAGAGTGTGTGCCCGTCCAGCAGCGGGACGTCGGCCGAGGTCACCAGCAGATCGCCGGTGAATTCCGCGGGCAGCGCCGTGAGCGCGCACTGGACGGCGTGACCGGTGCCGAGCTGCTGCTCCTGCACCGCGCTGATGATCTCGCGGTCCAATTCGGCCGCAACGGAATTCATCGCGGCCTCGACCTGCTCGCGGTCGTGGCCGATCACGGTGACCAGCGCGGTGGGGTCGATCTCGTTCGCCGCGTGCAAGGCGTGCTCGAGCATGCTGCGCCCGGCCAGCGAATGCAGCACCTTCGCTGTCTTGGACCGCATTCGAGTTCCGGCACCGGCTGCAAGAACGACGACGGCGGTCTGCTGTGGCATGGATCTCCCTCGGCTGCCTGTCATCGTGCGGATGTGGGCTTTGTCGTGCCCGGCGGGCTGTCTGGACCCGCGAGGAGCCGCCCGGGCCCACACCCTAGTGCACGCGAACGCGGACCCCCTCGCCAGCTCCGCCGCCAGGACTCGAACCTGGACTAACTGAACCAAAATCAGTGGTGCTGCCATTACACTACGGCGGATTATCGCACCGGCGCGGCCCGCAGGCCCCGCCGCCACGCCATAACATTACGCAAAGGTCCCGCCTCTCCGCGAATTATGCCCATCCGACTCGCGGCGCCGCCGACGCGACACCCCCGATCCCGTCCGCGCGTGGGTATCTCGCCGGCTGACGCCCGACCTCGGGTACGCTGCCGACCGCCGGCCGGTCGAGAATTGTCGAGGTATTGACGACCGGCAGAATTCTCGGACAGCGGAATTCTCCGACAGGCGGGGGAGAGGCGGGTTAGGCGATGACTTCGGGTGAGGCGGCTCGGGCTCCGCGCCCGCGGATGACGGGGACACAGCGACGGCGGCAATTGATCGAGATCGGGCGTGCGCTGTTCGCCGAGCGCGGCTACGACGCCACCTCGATCGAAGAGATCGCCCAGCGCGCACAGGTCTCCAAACCCGTTGTGTACGAACACTTCGGCGGTAAGGAGGGACTCTATGCGGTAGTGGTCGATCGGGAGATGTCGACCCTGCTGGACATGATCACCTCCTCGCTGACCCAGAACCGGTCCCGGGTCCGGCTCGAGCAGGTGGCCCTGGCGCTGCTGACCTATATGGAGGAGCGCACCGACGGTTTCCGGATCCTGATGCGCGATCAGCCGGTGTCGGCCGCTGAAGGCACCTATTCGAGTCTGCTGAACGAGGCGGTCAATCAGGTCGCGCACATCCTGGCCGGGGATTTCGATCGGCGCGGCCTGGATCCGAGTCTGGCCACGCTGTACGCCCAGGCCCTGGTCGGCATGGTCGCGACCGCGGCCACCTGGTGGCTCGACGAACGCCGCCCGACGAAGGAGGTGGTGGCCGCGCATCTGGTGAATCTGTGCTGGAACGGTCTGACCCATCTGGAAGCCGATCCGCAGCTGGCCTCGGAGTGGCCCAGTGGCGCGACGACGACACCCGGGGACGATTAGGGGGTGAAATGGACGCTAAGTCCAATATGTGGGAATAGCATCAGGCTTAATGGTTCGAATACACGGGGCGACCGCGGTCTGATGGTACGGTTCACCCATCTTTCAAGTGCTGTTCGAGCTGTGATGTCGGTCAACTTCGGGATATCGGTCTACTTCAGGATGGCTGGTTTGAGGACAGGCGGATCTGATGGCTAGGCAGGCGCGTGCGGAGATCACTCGCGATTCGGTACTGGCAGGTGCCGCCGATGTCTTCCTCAGACTCGGTTACGCCAATGCGAGTCTGAGCGAGATCATCGCGCAGTCCAATGTCACCAAGGGCGCGTTGTACTTCCACTTCGGTTCCAAGGAGGAACTCGCGCGCGCGGTGGTCGATCAGGGTAATGAGCGGCTCACCGGGGCATGTCAGGGATTCTTCGATCCCCGGGTGCCGGCCCTCGAGGCCGCCATCGGCATCACCTATGTGGTGGCCGACTTGACCATGAACGATCCGATGGTCGGCGCCATGCTCAAACTCACCCATCAGATCGGCGATTACCGGGGCGCGTCCGGGGAGAACATCACCAAGCACTGGGGCGAGACGCACAAACTGCTGGCCGAACGCGCGATCGCCCAGGGTGATCTGAAACCCGATCTGGATCCGGAAACCATCGGCCTGCTCCTGCAGGAGTTGAGTGCGGGGGTCCACATCGTCGCGGTCGGAACCGAATCCATCGATCAGATGGCGGTCCGGATGGAACGGCTGTGGTACTTCCTGCTGCCCTCGCTGGTGCCGGAGGAGAAGCTGGCCTATTTCCGGGAGTTCGCGGCGCGCCGCCTGCGTCGTTACGTCCCGTGACGGTCGCGGGGACCGCTCGGCCCCGCCGCCTGCACCGCGACTAGACTCGGTGGGCCGCTGTACCCGCTGATTCCGCGCCTGGGGAGTTTCTTTCATGTCGAGCCTTCGTCCACCGCTCGCCGGACTGGCCGAGGTCGCCGGGACCGACGCCGCCCTCGGGCAGGTCCGGGAACTGCTGGGGCGCAGCTCGGTGCACCTGGTCGCTCCGGCGGCGATCCGGCCGTTCGCCGCGGCCACCATCGCGGCGCAGCGGCCGGTGGTCGTGGTCACCGCGACCGGCCGTGAGGCCGATGATCTGACCGTCGAACTCGCGGAAATCCTGGGTGATCAGGTCGCGCTGTTCCCGTCCTGGGAGACGCTGCCGCACGAACGGCTGTCCCCGAGCGCCGATACCGTCGGACGCCGCCTGCGGGTACTGCGTCGGCTGGCGCATCCGGACGACCGCGACCACACCGAGCCGCTGCGCGTCGTGGTGACCACCGTGCGTTCGCTGGTGCAGCCGATGGCCGCCGGACTCGGCGATATCGAACCGGTCCGATTGCGGGTGGGCGCCGAACTCGACTTCGACGAATTGACCACTCGGCTGGTCGAATTCGCCTATGAGCGGGTCGACATGGTCGGCAAGCGCGGCGAGTTCGCCGTTCGCGGCGGCATTCTGGATATCTTCCCGCCGACCGCGGATCATCCGGTGCGCGTGGAATTCTGGGGCGATGAGATCAGCGAACTGCGCGCCTTCTCGGTCGCCGATCAGCGTTCGCTCGCTGAGGTCGATCCGGGGCCGGTGGTGGCCCCGCCGTGCCGGGAACTGTTGCTGACCCAGGAATTACGCGATACCGCCGCGCGGGTGGCCGCCGACAATCCGGCCGATGCCGCACTGGTGGAGATGCTGGACAAACTCGCCCAGGGCATTCCGGTCGAGGGTATGGAGGCGCTGCTGCCGGTGCTGCGGCCGGGCGATCTGCAG
>JAFMQT010000074.1 GCA_017354515.1 Nocardia sp.
GCGGCCTGTTGGTGCGGGTGGGTGAGTTCACCGTGCTCGACCTGGCGCGCAAACTCGCCGCACCGGTGCTGGTGGTCGCCGCGGCCGGGCTGGGCACGCTCAATCACAGCGAGCTCACCACCCGGACTTTGGCGGCGGCCGGGGTGGAATGCGCGGGCCTGGTCATCGGATCCTGGCCCGCCGCACCGGATCTGGCGGCTGAATGCAACCGTGTCGATCTACCGGAGGTGACCGGGGTCGATCTGGTCGGCTCGATCCCGGCTGGCGCCGGCGGCTGGGATCCGGACCGTTTCGCCGCGACGGCGCCGGACTGGTTCGATCCGGCCTGGTCTCGGCGCTATCTGGGCTGAGTCGAGCGCACCCGCTCACCGAGCAGATGCCGCACCCCGCCCAGGAACAGCCGCAGCCCGAAATCGAAACGTTCGGTGGCCGAGGTGCTTTCGCGCAGTGGGGAGTTTTCCTCGGTCAGCGCCCCGGCCGAATCGAGCTGGATCCGGGACTGTTCGTCGACGGTCTGACCGAGGATGTAGTACAGCAGGGTGTACGCGGCCGGATCGGCCTCCTCGCGGGTCATCCCGGCGCGAATCATCGCTCCTGCCAACCGTTCCCGGCCCTTGTTGGTGGTCAGGCGCGAGGCGTAGGTGGACGAGACGAGTTCGGCGCCGTCGCGGTAGGTCAGCAGGCAGCCACGCATCCGATGCGCCAATTCGCTGATCTGCCCGGACCATTCGCCGGCCGCCACCGGCTCGTCCATGGGACCGAGGATGCGATCGGCCACCGCGCCCAGCAGGGCCTGCTTATTCGGGAAATGCCAATACAACGCACCCGGCCGCACATCCAGGGCTCCGGCGAGCCGGCGCATGGTGAGGTCGGCGAGACCGTATTCGTCGAGAATGCCGACGGCCCCGTCGATCACATCGCCACGATGCAGTTGCACGAACTCACCCCTGCGTGTTTTGACTCACTGACCCCGCTACCCTAGCCTGAACACCGTTCAAGTTGCACGACCGGAGGAAAGGGAATCGTGCTGTGACCCAGGCACCTGTGGAGACCGACATTCTGGCCACCGCCCGTGAGCAAGTCCTGGAGCGGGGCGTCGGGCTGACGCAGGAGCAGACCCTCGAGGTGCTGCGCCTGGGCGACGATCGGCTCGAAGCGCTGCTCGAACTCGCCCACCAGGTGCGGATGAAGTGGTGCGGGCCCGAGGTCGAGGTCGAGGGCATCATCTCGCTCAAGACCGGCGGTTGCCCCGAGGACTGCCACTTCTGCTCGCAGTCGGGCCTGTTCGAGTCGCCGGTGCGGGCCGCCTGGCTCGATATCCCGAGTCTGGTCGAGGCCGCCAAGCAGACCGCCAAGACCGGCGCCACCGAATTCTGCATCGTGGCCGCCGTCCGAGGTCCCGACGAGCGGCTGATGGCGCAGGTCGCCGCCGGTGTGGAAGCCATCCGCAACGAGGTCGACATTCAGGTCGCGTGCTCACTGGGCATGCTGAATCAGCAGCAGGTCGACCAGCTCGCCGAGATGGGTGTGCACCGCTACAACCACAATCTCGAGACTGCGCGCTCGCACTTCCCGAACGTCGTCACCACCCACTCCTGGGAGGAGCGCTGGGACACCCTGCGGATGGTCCGCGCGGCCGGGATGGAGGTCTGCTGCGGCGGCATCCTCGGCATGGGTGAAAGTCTGGAGCAGCGGGCCGAGTTCGCCGCCAACCTGGCCGAATTGGAGCCGGACGAGGTTCCGCTGAACTTCCTGAACCCCCGTCCGGGCACCCCGTTCGGTGACCTCGAGGTGCTGCCCGCACCCGACGCGCTGCGCGCGGTCGCCGCGTTCCGGCTCGCGCTGCCGCGCACGATCCTGCGTTTCGCCGGCGGACGTGAGATCACTCTGGGTGATCTGGGTGCCAAACAGGGCATCCTGGGTGGCATCAACGCCGTCATCGTCGGCAACTACCTGACCACCCTGGGCCGCCCGGCCGAATCGGATCTGGATCTGCTGACCGATCTGAAGATGCCGATCAAGGCACTCAACGAAACTCTGTGATCGCGGCGTGCTCGGGGGCTCCGATGGCGTCGGGTATTGTCGTGAAATCGGAAAAGCCGCAGGTGGTGGAGATGTCGCAGCCTGATATGCAGGAGCGCTACAACCCGTTCACGGGTAAGCGGATCGTCGACGGACTCGACGATCCGGTACCCGCTGCCGCCCGCCTGGGCCTGGAACCGCCGCGGTTCTGCCCGGACTGCGGCCGCCGGATGATCGTGCAGGTGAGCCCGGACGGCTGGTGGGCCAAATGCTCACGGCACGGGGTCACCGAATCCACCGATCCGGACCGTCGCTGATGCCGGTGGCCGATATCGAGGCGGCGGTGCGCCGGGAACTGCGCACCGCGCTGTGGATCGTGTTCGCGCTGTTGCTGATCGGGCTGGTCGGCGGGGTCGTCTGGGCGCTCCTCGCGCCGACCGAGAAGGTCCTCGTGGTGACGCCGGACGGTGGGGCGGCGCTGACGGGGGAGAGCAACCATCATTTCGACGCGCTCGCGATTTTCGCCGGTCTGGGCATGCTGATCGGATTGCTGACCGCGGCCGCGTGCTGGCGGGTGCGCGCCCTGCGGGGACCGGCGATGCCGATCGCGCTGGTGCTCGGCTCGGTGATCGGTGGTGCGCTGATGGGGTGGTTCGGCGAACAGGTGGCGCGCTGGCTGCATCCGCGTTCACACCATCCGCCCCTGCATACCGTCGTCGAGATGGCGCCGACGATTCAGGGCTGGGCGGTGCTGGTCTTGCAGCCGATGGTCGCGGCCCTGGTGATAGCGGTGCTGGTGGCGTTCAGCCGGTCCGAGGATCTCGGTCACGGTGCGCGCCTGCCCGCCGATGCCGAATCCGGTAGCGGGGCACCGGAAGTCGGAGCTCCGGCGTCCTACCAGGACGCCGGTCGCTAGCGGTTCGGATCAGCTTTCGTTGGTGGCGTGGTAGCTCGATTCGATCTTCTTGGCGTGCCGGCTCTCGCGCACCTTCCACACCACCACCGCGATCACCACGATGACGACCACCACGATCCCCATATCCCGGCCGACTGTCTTGGCCACCTTCTCGTAGGAATTTCCGGCGACATAGCCGATCGCCACGAAGGTGGCGCCCCAGATCGCCCCGCCGGCCGCGTTATAGGCCAGGAAGCGCGGATACGCCATACGCGAGGTACCCACCAGCGCCGGCATCACCGCGCGGAAGAAGGCGGTGAAACGTCCCAGGAACACCGCCCAGCCGCCGCGGCGGGCCAGGAAGTCCTGGGCTCGGTCGAGCCGGCCGCGGTATCGATCGAGGAAGTGCGCGGCGAGCAGGCGGGTGCCGAAATGCCGGCCTACCTCGTAGCCGACGCTGTCGCCGGAGATCGCCGCGGCGATCACCAGCACGATCGTCGCCCACAATTCGGTGTGGTGCTGGCTGGCGGCCACTCCGCCCAGTACCGCCGCCGTTTCGCCGGGGACCACGAAGCCCACGAAGATCGCGTCCTCCACGAACACCAGCAGGAAGACGGTCAGGTAGATCCATATCGGGGCGATGTCGAGGATGCGGTGCATCAGCGAGTCCATAGCGCCGACGCTACCGTGACCGCTCGGATTTCGTTTACTCCCACTCAGCCCGGCGGGCGCAGTGCGGCGAATTCGTCGGTCACCCGGATCTCGTCGTCGGTGAATCGGTACAGTGCGGCCGGCCGCCCGCCCGACCGTCCGGGTGGGGCGGTATCGCCGGTCGGGGTGATCACCTTGCGGCGGCTGAGTACCCGCTGCAGATTGGTGGTGTCGACCTCGTAACCGAGTGCCGCGCAATAGATCTCACGCAGAGTGGACATGCTGAACTCGGCCGGTGCCAGCGCGAAGGCGATATTGGTGTAGGACAGTTTGGCGGCCAGCCGGGTGCGCGCGTGATGGACCACGGTGCCGTGATCGAAGGACATATTCGGCAGCGCCGACACCGGATGCCAGCGGGTGTCCTCCGGTAACCGGGGATCGGCGGTCAGCGGGACCAGTCCCAGATAGGCCGAGGCGATCCGGCGCAGTCCGGGCACCCGATCCGGATCGCTGAACACCGACAGTTGCTCGATATGCCACAGTTCGCGCACATCGACCTTCTCGGCGAGCTGGCGGCGCGCGGAGGTGTCCAGATCCTCGTCGTCGCGCAGTCGGCCGCCGGGTAGTGACCAGGTCCCGGTCTGCGGTTCCATCGCGCGCTGCCACAGCAGCACCCCCAGCTCGATCCGGGATCGCGTGCCCACGCGGGTAGGGTTGGGGTCCACGGGTTCGCTGGTCACGTGATCGCCGCGACCGGTGTCGGAGTGGGTTCGACCTGCGGTGACGGTTTCGCGGAAGCGACGAACCTGGAACACCCCGGTAAGCGATTCGTGAATGGTGCTACTATGGGCCACGTTTTCGATTATAAGTCGAAAACCGGGACGATGCGAATCGCCCGATGTGATGCGCACGGCGCGGGTGCCGGGCGCATGAGGAAGGAGCTCTGCCATGACGTCAACGAACCTGACGACGGCGGAATTCACGGCGCGGGTCGTCGACGGTCCGGCCGGCTTCGGCGGTGTCGAGGCCACCCCGGAGTGGGCGCGCGAGATCAGGCGTCTGGCGCGCGAGCGCAACGCCACGATCCTGGCCCACAACTACGAATTGCCCGAAATTCAGGATGTGGCCGACCATGTCGGCGATTCGCTGGCACTGTCCCGGATCGCCGCGCAGGCGCCCGAGGACACCATCGTGTTCTGCGGTGTGCACTTCATGGCCGAGACCGCCAAGATCCTGAGCCCCGACAAGACCGTGCTGATCCCCGATCAGCGCGCGGGCTGCTCACTGGCCGATTCCATCACCGCCGGGCAACTACGCGAGTGGAAGGCCGACCATCCCGATGCGGTGGTGGTGTCGTATGTGAACACCACCGCGGCGGTCAAGGCGCTCACCGACATCTGCTGCACCTCCTCCAACGCCGTGGACGTGGTCTCCTCGATCGATCCCGGCCGCGAGGTGCTGTTCCTGCCGGACCAGTTCCTGGGCGCGCACGTGAAGCGGGTCACCGGCCGCGAGAATATGCACATCTGGGCGGGCGAGTGCCATGTGCATGCCGGAATCAACGGTGACGAGCTCACCGAACAGGCCCGCACCCACCCCGACGCGGAACTGTTCGTGCACCCCGAATGCGGTTGTGCCACATCGGCTCTGTACCTGGCCGGGGAAGGCGCTTTCCCCGCCGACCGGGTGCACATCCTGTCCACCGGCGGCATGATCGACGCCGCGCGCGCGGCCACCTCACGTCAGGTGCTGGTCGCCACCGAGGTCGGAATGCTGCATCAGTTGCGAAAGGCCGCCCCGGACATCGATTTCCAGGCGGTCAACGATCGCGCGTCCTGCAAATACATGAAGATGATCACCCCCGCCGCACTGCTGCGCTCGCTCACCGAGAACGCCGACGAGGTGCATGTCGACCCCGAAACCGCCGCCCTCGCACGGCGATCGGTGCAGGCCATGATCTCCATCGGCAATCCCGGCGGCGGCGAGTAGGAACCGGAATCGCCCGCGGGCGAACCGGAGAGGTGCGATCGATATGTCCACACCTTCGATCGGCTGGGAAGCCGAGGCTGATCTGGTGGTGATCGGTGGGGGTGTCGCGGGATTGACCGCGGCCCGCACCGCATCGCTGCGGGGGTTGCGCGTGGTCACCCTGAGCAAGGGCGGCCCCACCGATACCTCCACCCAGTACGCGCAGGGCGGTATCGCCGTGGTCGCGCCGGACGGGGATTCGGAGGACTCGCACGTCGCCGACACCGTGGATGCCGGTGCGGGACTGTGTGATCCGGCGGCGGTGCGCTCGATCGTGGCCGGCGGCGGCGATGCCGTCGCGGCGCTCACCGATCTGGGCGCGGTGTTCGACCTGGGACGTGACGGCCGGGTCAGCCGCACCCGCGAGGGCGGGCACAGCACCCGCCGCATCATCCACGCCGGGGGTGATGCCACCGGCGCCGAGGTGCAGCGCGCGCTCAACGCCGCGGGTCTTCCGGTGCTGTTCGGTGCCGCTGCCCTGGACGTCGTCACCGGCGCCGAGGGCGTGCGCGGCGTCGTCGTGGTCTCCGATCGCGGTGTCGGCGTCGTGCACACGCCGGCGGTGCTGCTGGCCACCGGCGGACTCGGGCAGCTGTATGCCTGCAGTACCAATCCGGCCGGCGCCACCGCCGACGGTATCGCGCTGGCATTGCGGGCGGGTGCGCTCATCGCCGACCTGGAATTCGTGCAATTCCATCCGACCGTGCTGTTCAGCCCCGGCGGGCTGGGTCGTCGGCCGCTGATCAGCGAGGCGGTGCGCGGGGAGGGGGCGGTGCTCGTCGACGCCGCCGGCGCGCGGGTCACCGAGGGCGTCGATCCGCGGGGTGATCTGGCTCCGCGCGATATCGTCGCCCGGGCCGTGGCGGCGCGCATGCGGGAGACCGGAACCGATCATGTCTATCTCGACGCCCGCTCGATCGACGGTTTCGCGCAACGCTTTCCGACGATCACGACCGCCTGCCGCGCCGTCGGCCTGGATCCGGCCGCGAATCCGATTCCGGTCGCCCCCGCCGCGCACTATCAATGCGGTGGCATCGTCACCGACCCGCACGGCCGGACCACGGTGCCCGGCCTCTACGCCGCCGGGGAGGTGGCGCGAACCGGATTGCACGGCGGTAACCGCCTGGCCTCCAACAGCCTGCTCGAGGGGCTGGTGGTCGGTGAACGCGCCGGCGCCGCCGCGGCCGAACGACGCGGCACCGGCGCACCGATCGCCGACCTCGAGGTGCCGAGGTTGCCGAGGGTGGACCGGGAAGCGCTGCAGGGTTTGATGAGTCAGCACGCCGCGGTGGTCCGCAGCGGCGACGGCCTGCGCGCGGCGATGCTCGGCGTATTGGGTCTGATGAGCGATTCGCCGAGCGCTGAGTGCTCCGAGGGCTCCGAGCGCTCCGCGGACTCCGCCGACGAGGACGCCGAACCCGTTGATACGAGCCCGGATCCCGCGACCCTGCGCCGTGAGGTCGAGGACGCGGCGCTCACGGTCACCGCCCGGGCACTGCTGCTCGCCGCGGCGGCCCGATCGGAGAGCCGCGGCTGCCACACCCGCTCCGACTGCCCCGAACCGCGCGCGGATCTGCGCCGCAGTATCGCGGTGCGGCTCGGTGCGGACGGACGACCACAGCAAGTCAGTGACGTATTTCCCGCCGCGACAGACGATCTCCCGGCGGTGGCGTCGTGATTGGCGACGCCGGCCCGCATCGACAACACCAGGAGTACACGATGGCCCTCGATCCCGGACTCGATCCCGAGGAAGTGCTCGCGCTGATCCGCACCGCACTGCGCGAGGACCTGCGTTACGGCCCCGACATCACCTCGCAGGCAACGGTTCCCGCCGACGCGACGGTCAAGGCCGCGATGGTGTCCCGGCAGGCCGGCACCGTCGCCGGCATCGACATCGGACTGCTGGTGCTGGACGAGGTGATCGGCGCCGGCAACTACGAGATAGGCGAGCGGGTCGCCGACGGCACCCGGGTCGCGCCCGGGGACACCGTGCTGTCCGTCCTCGCCCCGACCCGCCAGTTGCTGACCGCCGAGCGCACCATGCTCAACCTGGTCACCCACCTGTCCGGAATCGCCACCGCCACCGCCCAATGGGTGGACGCGGTCGAAGGCACCGGATGCCGCGTCCGCGACAGCCGCAAAACCCTGCCCGGCCTGCGCGCCCTGCAGAAGTACGCGGTGCGGGTCGGTGGCGGGGTGAACCACCGGATGGGCCTCGGCGACGCCGCCCTGATCAAGGACAACCACGTCGTCGCCGCCGGATCGGTGGTCGCGGCCCTGCGCGCGGTGCGCGACCTCGATCCTGATATCGAATGCGAGGTCGAGGTCGACAGCCTCGAACAACTCGACGCCGTCCTCGCCGAGGATGTGCACCTGGTGCTCCTCGACAACTTCCCGCTCTGGGCCACCCAATCCGCCGTCCAGCGCCGCGACAGTCGTTCGCCGGCAACGAAACTCGAATCCTCGGGTGGGCTGTCGTTGGAGGTGGCAGCCGACTACGCCCGCACCGGAGTCGACTATCTCGCCGTCGGCTCCCTCACCCACTCGGCCCGCGTCCTCGACCTCGGGCTGGATATGTAAGCGTCGCGGATCTTGCTGATGGCGGTGCCTGCCGGCCGACCGGATGCCCTCACTGCTGGGCTCAGTCTTCGAGCCAGCCCCGCCGGTTGCGCTCTTCGTAGTAGGCGTCGTCATCTTCCTCGTACTGCCGGTGCTGCTCGGCCCGCACGGCACCCGCCCGTGCGGCGTTGGCGTCCGCGAATGTCGAGATCGCTTCGAATCGTGGGTCTGCCCGCAGTTCTGCTGTCGCCTGTTCGACCTGGGACTGTTTATCGGCCAGGGCGGCGTTGTATGCCTGCAGGATGATGTCCGCTCCACGGTGAGTGAGATCAGCCGGTTCTCGGCATCGACGACTACTCGGATTCCGTTCACCATGCCGACGCCGCGGATCTGCTCCAGGGCATGCTGGGCGCGCTGTACCTTCAGGCCGAGTTCTTCGAAGTTATTGCTTTGCGGGAGCATCCACCACGGCTTTCGGTCGGTTACGAGAGGGGCCTCAGGACGGTCGTCGTAGTTGGGTCGGCTGCGGAGTGGTCGTGCCCGCTGCCGATTTCGGGAAGCATGGTGAACCTGCCCCCACGCTCAGTGAGCCGTCGCCCTTACCAGCGTTCTTGACCGATAGGGAATAGCCGTCCTGTGTCCACACCGCTGCCCAGCGAGAGTCCGAATCCGGGTTGAGCCGGAAACCACGGCCTGTCCAGTAGTTGCGGATCAACTCGAAGTAGTGCGAATCCTGCCCCGCGGGGACACCGACCACCCAATATGCAAGCTGTGCTTGTTCCGGTTTTCTCGGGTCGTCGTTGTTGTCGTCGCACGGGACGCTGATGGCCGCATCGTCCTTGAATGCGCTGAGATCAGGGTTCTGCGGTGTCCGCGACAAACCAACACCCGGCGGCAACGCCCGCAGCGTGTCGAGAAAGTAGGCGGTAATGCGTTCTCGCGCCGCGGATTCGGTCACTGTTGTATTCATAGGTACTCCTTTGTCCCCCTTGTGGTTTCCACATCCTGCGAATAGCACGACCACCGCGGCGAGCGCAATCCCCAGCGCGGTGAACGCCGCTTTCGACTTACTCCGCGTGACGCTCATTTGATTGCCACCGCCTGATCGCCGTGCCCGGCAATGATGTCGCCGATACCTTGTAGCGCCTTGTTGCCGTAATCCCAGTACTGGCTGTGAGCATCCGTGTTGTATCCGAGGGACGATGAGGAGCCAGGGTCGGACTTGAACGTCTTGCCGCCAAACTCACTCGACGTAGGGTTGTCGCCGAAATTGTCACCTATGAACGGAAGTCCCCCGCCCACATCCCCATATAGGGGAACCGGATCGTTGTCAGCCTTGGTGGCGAAGATGCGCCCGGCGACTTGATCCTGCGGCACCCCGGTCAGGTGCAAGTCACCGGCGTGGCTAACCGTGGTCCCGGGGCTGGCGACCAGCGTCACCGCGTCCGCATTGAGACTGCGGCCATGGCTGGCCGCGACGCCGATGAGAGTGGTGCCGTAGCTGTGTCCGATGACCGTGTTGTACGACGGCTGACCGTCATGGGAAGCGCGCAGGCCGTCCTGGAACCGGTCCAGTGCCGGAGCGCCCCGATCGGCCCAGACTTTCGTGGACGCGTGATCAATAGCTGGTGGCGCGTCGTACCCCAGCCAGGCAATCACGGACGGGTCGCTCGCACCCGCGGGCCTGGCACTTCTCTGCATAGCATCGGCTCGTTTCATCTCGCGGTCGATCGACGACGGCCGCGAGGAGGTGCCTGGAACATAGGTGGCGACGTTCGACGCGGTATCGGGATTGCCGGTAGCAATCGCCGCGTGCGGGGTGTAGCCGCTCTGGCTGTCGAGCAGCATCAGGTAACGGTCCGGTTTGTCGACTTCGGCCGCGACGGTCCGGAGGTCGCCGAGCTTGTCCTTGACGGTGGGATCGCCGTTCTGCGCCCGGGCTAGTTCGTCCTGAAGGGTCATCCGGTTGTAGTGATCGCGATCGACTGTCGGCAGACCGTCGTGATTGCCGAGGTAGTGATCGTGCTGGTAGAGGGCGTCCTTCTCGGCGGGAGTCAGGGTTGCCCAGAAGTCGTGCAGCTTCTTCGGGTCGGTCGGCAGTTGAGCTTTGCCATTCAGAATGTCCTGGACCTGTGAGCGTGCCGGCGCCGCATCCGGGGCCTTCTCGTACGTGGTGAGCGTTTGCAGATCGGTGCTGATCGCCTGTGCCGCTTTGGTTTCCGCATCACCGAACTGGGCCAGCAGGTTCTTGATGCGGGCCTGAAACCCTGATGCCTGCCCAGTGATTCCTTGCTGCAGCAGGATCGCCACAAGTGGATTACCGGGTGAAGCCGCCATCGGAGATTTCGGTGCAGTCACGTTGCCTTCGTCGTCCACGGTCATCCCGGCGGGTGCGATCGACGGCCCCGACCCGACCGACCGTGCCTTCGGCGCCCATGTCTTCAAATCGGATCCCGGAACATCGACGCCGATCGTGGGGTACAGCGCACAGGCTCACAGCGACTACTGGACCCAACGTAGCAAATCGCTGGAGGGGATGGGGGACATCATCGCGGGCCGGGGTGACTTAGCGATGGCGATCAGATGATGCCCGCCCGCCGAGGTCATCGCCTAATCGTTGCCGCCGTGAGTATCGCGCTCATCGCCATATGCGATGTGTTGAGCGGATCCGGGAATCAATCGAATAATAAAGGGGCACAGGTGGATACATCCCTGACCGAGACCATTGCGCGGGAGCGCATCACCACCTATCTGCTGGAGACTTTGGCTGCGATGCCTCCCGGTGTCGGGTTGTCATGGATACCGGACAACCCTGACCTCGGAACAGCCGGTCCAGCGTCCGCTGGCACCGTTCCCTGTAACGACCGTGATACGGAAACTGGTGGCCCGGAAGAGGTTCAGATCTCCTATTGGGTCACGGGGGTGCCCCCGGGACAGGATGCTCGTTACTTCGATCTGATGCGCAACTTCTGGACCAGTCGTGGTTGGGATGCAAACCCAGATCCCGGCGAGCACGGGGCAGCCGTACTGACCCCGATGGATACGCCCTGAGCGTCCGGTATCTCCCCGAGAAGAGCAATTTGTTGAGTGTCGGCACCGGATCGCCCTGCGTCCCGCATTCCGGATTGGGTACCACCACGCCCCAACCGCCCGAACTCAAACGCCCATCCTGACGCGCGTCGGAGGCTGCAGGCGTCGCGCCGGTGGTGAATGGACTTCCAGCGACATCTGGACCATCGAGGCGCTCGCGAATGATTTTCGGCCATCGCCTCAAGGGCAACTACGTCGTCGCCGCCGGATCGGTGGTCGCGGCCCTGCGCGCGGTGCGCGATCTCGATCCTGTTGTGGTGATTTCCGTTAGGCCGTAAGCGTTGCGTCCGGCAAAATCATGGATATGGCAGAAGAAGCCAAGGTTCCCGCTGGGGCGGTACGGCGGCGCGCGAGTCTGGGTCCGCAAGCTCAATCGGCTGCGTGACATCGAACTTGTCGAGGTCAGCTATCAAGGGCAGACGCTTCGGGTCGCCGCGCCGGGTGAGCTGGTTCGAATGAAGGCGCTGGCTGTGCTGGCCCGGAATCTCACTCGCGATTACGTTGACTTGGTCGCCCTCGACAGTGGACTGCGGGAGGCCGGAAACTCCGCCGCGTCGGCGATCGTTGTGTTCGACGACTACTATCGGGAGCATAAGTCGGCTGGTTCGCTTGCCCGTGAGGTTGTCGCGGCACTTGCCGATCCGAGGCCGCGGGAGGAAGATCCGCAGGCCACCTTGAACGAACTCGTCGGTCTTCGCGCAGACCTGCGAGACTGGAATGAGATCCGACTGCGGTGCCAACGAATCGCGGCAGACATCGAGTAGCGCCGGTAGGAGGTCGTTGTGACGAAGAATCTGTACTACAACACCATTCACTGTGACGATGCCGATCCGGACGACCTTCAAGAACAGGATCTGCTCAACCTACTGGAATACGGCAGCCTCGGCGACTGGCGCGCCTTGTTGCGCGCCCTGCGGAGCGACCCGCATGGCCCAGTCGCGAGAAAATTGGAACGGATCCTGGATCTGATCGAGTCGGCGGGAGTCGCCGAATTCTTTCAGATCAAGCTCGATCGCTATCGTGGTGCCCCGCTCGATCGGGTCGTCACCGTACCGCGCCCAGACAGGTTCTGGGGCATCTGATTTGCGTGCCGTGTGAACCGTGTTGGCGTTCGGCGAAGCTTGTTCAGAATATCTGCGCCGGCACCGGATCGCCCTGCAGCCCGCGTTCCGGGTTGGGTACCACCACAGCTCAACCGCCCGAACTCAAACGCCCATCCTGACGCGCGTCGGGGTCTGTAGGCGTCGCGCCGGTGTCGAAAAATGCGATTCGCCCTTACGTCGAGAATTCCAGTTCAGCCCATCCGATACTGATCGGGAACGGGTGATCGATCCGGATCGGCTCGGACTCCGCAGGCGACCACGCTCCCGCCAGCACATAGTTGGCCTGATGGAGCACCGACACCCCGTCGGGGAGCGGACCTACCCGCGGCGCCAGGACATATGCATGCACGTGGGCAATCGCGGCGCGCTGGGTGGCGAGGGTGACCTCCCAATACCAAGGAATCCCGGCCTTGGCGTAACGCGCCTTCTTCAATTCCATATCGGTATCGGAATTCGACGGTGACAGTACTTCCCCGACCATGGCTGTATCCGCGGCACGCACATGCTGATAGGGCTCGTCCAGACAACGATGGACCATGAAATCCGGTGTGACGAAATCGGATCGACCGGTCTCCCCGAAGAAGACATTGGTCTCGGTGCGCACACTCCAGCACGATTCGGGATCGACGGACATCTGCTGCCGGGAACACCTGCGCAGGGCGCTCCACATCAGGTTGGTGAACTC
>JAFMQT010000075.1 GCA_017354515.1 Nocardia sp.
CGCCGCGAACGTGTATTTCCCGAGCGATGCCGCCGCGCTCAGCGAAGGACACCGCGCCTGCGCCATGTATTCGACCGGTTCGGACAATGTGGCCGTGGCCAAGCAGATCACCCAGGACCTGCCGGACCTCACCCACGACGACGCACTCGCCGTCGAGCGTGCCGCGACCCAGGCCTACTGCACGCAGTTCTCCTGAGTCAGGCCTTGGCCGGCTCGCCGAGGTCGATGGTCAGCTCGGTTCCGGTCGCGGCGACCACGTCGTCGACGGTGACATCGGGGGCCAGCTCGCGCAGCACCACGGTGCCATCGCGGACGTCCAGCACCGCGAGATCGGTGATGATGCGGTGCACCACGGCCTTACCCGTCAACGGCAACGTGCACTCGTCGACGATCTTGGGGCCGCCGGAGCGGTCGGTGTGTTCCATGAGCACGATGACGCGGCGGGCGCCGTGCACCAGATCCATGGCGCCGCCCATCCCCTTCACCATCTTGCCCGGCACCATCCAGTTCGCGAGGTCACCATCGCGGGAGACCTGCATACCGCCCAGGACCGCGGTGTCGATATGCCCGCCGCGAATCATGCCGAACGACAACGCCGAATCGAAAAACGCCGCACCGGGATTCACCGTCACGGTTTCCTTACCCGCGTTGATCAGATCCGGGTCGACCTCGCTGTCGGTCGGGTACCGGCCGGTGCCCAGAATTCCGTTCTCCGAATGCAGGACCACCTTCACCCCCGCCGGCAGATGATTCGGAATCAAAGTCGGCAGGCCGATCCCTAAATTCACGTACTCGCCGTCGCGCATCTCGGCGGCAGCGCGCTTCGCCATCTCCACCCGTGACCAGCTCATGATGAGACCGTCCTCTTCTCGATTCGCTTTTCCTGCTCACCGGTATGCACGATGCGCTGCACGAACACACCGGGCAGGTGGACGTGCTGGGGGTCGATCTCACCCGGCTCGACCAGACGCTCGACCTGCGCGATCGTGATTCGGCCGGCCATGGCCGCGAGCGGGTTGAAGTTCATCGCGGTCTTGTTGAAGACGAGATTGCCCTCGGTATCGCCCACCTCCGCGTGCACGAGCGCGAAGTCCGCGACGATCGATTCTTCGAGAACGTAAGTCTTACCGCCGAATTCGCGCGTCTCCTTGGGCGGTGAGGCGACCGCGACCGAACCGTCCGAGGCGTAGCGCCAGGGCAGACCACCCTCCGAAATCGGTGTTCCGACACCGGCCGGGGTGTAGAAGGCGGGGATGCCGGCGCCGCCGGCGCGCATCCGCTCCGAGAGGGTGCCCTGCGGGGCCAACTCCACCTCGAGCTCACCAGAGAGGTACTGGCGGGCGAACTCCTTGTTCTCCCCGACATAGGACGCGGTGACCCGGCGAATCCGACCGGCGGACAACAGGATCCCCAAACCCCAGTTGTCGACACCGCAGTTGTTCGAGAACACCTCGAGACCGGTGACACCCCGGTCCGACAGCGCGCTGATCAGTTCCGTGGGGATGCCACACAGCCCGAACCCGCCCACGGTCAGCGACGCGCCGTCCGGGATATCCGCGACGGCCTCGGCCGCAGACCCATACACATGTATCGCCACTTGGCTACCGCACCTCTCGTCCACTCAACGAACGTTGCCAACGTACTCACAGTGAACCTGAACCGCAGCTGTATCGGAAGGTTGATCGTGAAAACTTTCGAAGACTGAGCGCATCAACGGACCAGCGTCCACCCAGTGAACGCGTGCGGCTACCATCGGGGCATGGTCGAGGCGACACGGCGCAGTCCGCACGTCATCGAAAAGGCCGTCCGCCTCATGCGCGCGATCAGCGCACACGAGGGCGGGGGCGTCACCACCACCGAGCTCGCGAACACCACCGGCTTGGCCCGTCCCACCGCCCACCGCCTGCTGGTCTCCTTGGCCGCCGAAGGACTGGTCGACCGCGACACCACAACCGGGCGCTGGTCGCTCGGCCCCGAGCTGTATTTGATGGGAGCCGCCGCCGCGAACCGCTACGACATCACCAACCACGCCCGCGACATCGTGGAGGAGATCTCCCGGGCGACCGGTGAGAGCGCCTTCCTGTCCGCGCACCGCGGCGACGAAACCATGTGCATCCTGAGCCGGGAAGGCAGCTTCCCCCTGCGTTCGCACGTCCTCTACGACGGCAAGCGATTTCCGCTGGGCGTGGCATCGGCCGGACTGGCGATCCTGAGTCACCTCCCCGCCCAAGAGGTAGAGGACTACTTCGCCCGCACCGATCTGGTCGCCGACTGGGGTGCGGAGCACTCGCAGGAACAGATTCGCGAACGGATCGCCACCACCCTGTCCAACGGTTACGCCGTGAACCCCGCGCTCATCGTCGAAGGCAGTTGGGGCATCGGCGCCGCCGTCTTCGATCGAAAAGGACGTCCCGGCTGGGCACTCAGCGTCACCGGAGTCGAAACTCGGTTCCGCGAGCCACGCCGAACCGAGCTGGGCACACTCCTATTGGATCAAGCCCACCGCCTCACCAACCGCCTCAAATCTCGATCGGTACCCGGGCGGGGCTGTGCCGTAATGTGATCACCATGGGGAGTTTGAACGTCGATCTCGACGCACTTGAATCACTGTCGAAAACACTGCACGATCTGGCCGGCAAAGCGGGCGCCGAGAAGATCGGTCCCGCGGCGGGGCCGTTCATCAACGCCAATGCCGGGATCGCGGCGCAGGCACCTGACGCCGTCCTGACCTCGGTACAAGCTGCCGCCGACGTCTGCCACAACCTGATCGAAGGGGACCTGGTCCCCGCTATCCAAACCCGGCTGAAGACTACCGGGGACGTCATGGCCGACCTGGCCAAGACCTATCGGGGCAAGGACGACAGCAACGCCGATTCGCTGATTTCCGCCTACAAGAACTCGGTGGGCGACTGGAGCGCACAGGAGCAGGTGTAATCATGGACCGCTGGAAGATCGAGAACTGGAACACCGATCAGATCGGCAACCTCGTCACCGCCATGAACGCCCTGGGCGCTCGGCTCGAGGGCTACTTCGACGACTATGCGAACGCGGTCGTGAGGATCAATGGCAACTACTGGGAGGGCAAGGCCGCCGACGCCGCCTCCGACCGCGCACACAACGACCGCAAGACCGTCCTGACCTTCGTGGACGAGTTCGAGGCATTGACCAGAGCGATGACCGCCTCTCAAGGCGAAATCGCCGTCGCCATCCGCAACGCGCGCGAGGAAATCGCTAAAGCCGAGCAGGACAACGGTTTTCACGTTGCCCAGGACCTCACCATCACGGATCCGAAGAATCGCACCGACGCAACCACCGACAGCACACTTCGTCAGATCCAGCAGGATCTCAACCTCTACGCCAGTCAGCTCGAGAACGAAGACAACCAGCTGACGAAAACCATCAACGACGCCCGCGACGGCCTGCGCGTCTCCTTCACCTCGCCGCAAACCCTCGGCGCCGACCAGGCCAGGACAGATTCGGCCGCCCTTGCATCCGGCCATATGAATCCGGAGGAGTATCGGCGACTGATCGTCGCAGGCCGGTTGAGCCCCCAACAGCTCAATGACCTCCGCGCGGGGCACGATGTCCACGTGTCGGCTGCCCAACTGGAGTACATCAATCAGCTGTCCCGGTCCATGGACGGGAAATCCCCGCAAGAAATCCAGCAGATGATGGACAAGATGCCTCCCGATGCCCGCCAGGCGCTGGGAAACTGCTTCCAGATCGGGTCGTCCGCCAAAGTCACTGCCAGCGTGAACAACGACCCGAACCTGCCCAATGGCGGCAACGGTGGATTCAACCTTCTCCCCAAGAAGATGCAGGATTCGCTGACCCGGTCAGATTTGACCGGACAGCACCGAGATCCAGTGACCTACGACCCGTTCAACGATCCTTTGTGGGTAGGAGTAGGAAACAAGAAGCTCGAAATGAATGGTGTAGCGGATAATACGGCCATCGCCAAGATTGCCGGCAATGCCGATGCCCGGTACCGCTCGGGCAGCGATCTGAACTCCCACCTTCTCGACGTCGGCGCCAAATATCTCGATGTCGAGCACCAATACCAAGCCGCCTCGCACGGAAATATCGGTGGGACGGGTATGACAGTGGATGGGCGGGATTACACACTCATGGATGGTCAGGGTGGTTATGATCGCGAACCTGCTGGCGATATATTCCGGAGCGTGGGAGATGACAAGGCGGCGGTCCACCGCATAGCTGACGTAACTCCCGACGGTCAGAAATTCATTAAGAATGTCATGACTTATAATTGGACAGATCACGGAGATGCCGCATCGAATCTATTCAAATTCGATGGCCACAGTGCAATACCCGATAATACGAATGATCCCGCATCAGTTCAGTACGGTCGGCATCAAGGATCAATCATGAGTGCCGTAGGTCAATACATGTCAACCGACACAGCTGTTGACGACCTGAAGAAGATCAACGGCACAAACCTAACATTCGGCCAGGCGAATCCCGCTCTCGCACAATCAATTGCCCACACCATGACGCCCTATATACAAAATATCGGTGAAGGTTCCGGAAATAACTACGGATTCGATTCGAGCCATTGGGCCACAGGTGCCAAACATGATTATCACGGCGCCAAGAATGTCTTCCAAATATTGGACGCCAACGACGCGGCGCGGCAGGAAATCACCGCAGGTATCGAGCGAGCCGCGCTGGTCAATGAGGTCGGCTTTGCCCACAATCCTACCGGACGTTACAACACCCACGAACTCGATACCGCCGGTCGCCTGATCGGACTGAACGACGCGGCATTGCGCGACTCCAACATGGAGCATGGATTTAACGATCGCGATGCCAAAATCGAATCGTACAAGCAGAAATCAGCGGCCTACGATGCGGTCACCAACATAGGAACAGTAGGCCTGGATAAGGTCCCCGGTATGGACGAAGCGATCGGTGATGCGGACAAGAACTTGAACAAGGCACTCGGCATGGGCGGAGATAATTTGAAGTCCGCGATCATCGGCTCCGACCCGAAGAACGACCCCGTATCGCCAACACCTCTGGCTGCCCATGATTTCCAATCCCAGGATTACGCGATCCTGTCGAACGCCGATATACCAGACAACCTGAAAGCGCAACATCCAGAGCTATACGATTCGTCGGGAAACCTGAAGTCATGGAACGAAATCAACGCCGGTGGTACCGCCGTAACGGACCAGGTCCCGAAGTTGGTCCAGGAATTCGGACATGTAGACACCGATTCCCAGATGGGCAACGCCTACCGGCCGGTCGTTGAAACCGATCCGTCCACAGAGAAGCCGAAGGGCAAAAAGTGACGGTCACACGCGTGGGCAAAGCCTGCGCCCTGGCGGCAGTCGGCGCAGTTATCGGCGCATGCGGTAACGCCACACCTCCGTCGACTCCCCCATCCGGACCGCCGCCGATCAACTATACGCACGTGTGGTCGGCCCAACCCGGCATCGACCTGTTCTCTCGCGGCGCCGAACTCGTACGCGCAACATTCGAATCCGGGCACTACGCCGAAATCACGGACGACGTCCACAAGGCGTACCCCGGCTACGGAGACGCACTCGGAGCACCCCCCGGTAGAAATTACAATAGCAATGGCCATGACGACGACGGGGTGATCCACGACGGCTGGTGGATACACGAACCGAACCTGGACACATCCGGTCACGCCAGCCCGGCGACGGACCACGCGTACATCACTGACTACTCGGCAACAGCGACCGATATCAAGGCGGTTGTCTGCGACTACGCACTCTCGCCGGACCCCACCGTCGAAGACCCGGAACATATCGACAGCTCGTATGCGCTGGAGTTGCACAACCCCACTTCCGACCCGGGCCCAGCCGGTATCGCCCAGACAGCTCCGGGAGCCCGCGATCCCCGGGCCACATTACCGCCGACATGGAATGTCTTCGGACCTTGGCAAATAACCCGACTCAGCACCCTTCCCATCGGCAACGTTCCACTGGGGCCAGCCCCTCCTGGCGGCGGGTCACCGCCCCCAATAACCACTCCGCAGTCCTGCGTCGACTGGTGGAAGAACCAACTGCATGGATGGGACCTCAACGGACATCTGTATCCCCCAAACGGCTCCACCACACCGCATGAGCCGCTGCAACCGCAATACCCGCAATGGATCGGACCCACCTGACGCGACTGGCGCATGCGCGGAAGTCGGTCATTCGGCGGACACCGGCCGAGGCGTCGGCGGATCACTATGGATTCGACGACAATTCGCCCACCGAGGGAACCGCTATGACCATCGTTACTCGCGCCGTGTCGACCATCTTGGTCGCCGGCGCCATTACCGCCGCCGGATCCGGGATCGCCACTGCCGCAACCACTCCGGCTCGGCCGGTCGCCGGACCCGGTATCGGACCCGTCATCCCCGCGGCGACCGCCACCGAAGGTGCCGCCATCGGCGGGGCCATCGGTACCGGCGTCGGGCTGGTCGCATGCGCCCCCTTGTTCGTCTCGGGCGTTGCCGCGCCCCTATGCCTGGTCACCATCCCGGCCGGAATGGCCATCGGCGCCGCGGTCGGCGCTGGGATTGGTCTCGGCGTCGGCGCGGCTGTTGCTCCGGCGGTCCATTGATCCCAGCTCCGCCCGCGCCCCGCTGGATGATCGATGTCGGTTTCGGTAATCCACCCACCGTCTTGACGCCGCTGGTTCTGGATCCTTCATCGGTTCCTGTGGTTACCGATCCCGAGGTGGCTACCGCGCTGCCCGAGTTGGCGGTGCTGTCGGCGGTCGCGCACCCGCTCCACCCCGACCACACGCGGATTTGGCAGGCCCTGGCCACTGGACTGCGAACTCTCGGGGCCGATCCGGCCCTGCGCTACCATGACTTCATCCTGACGATGCTGCCGCCAGCTGTTCGTCCTGTTTGGGAGGCGTTCATGTCCACCGGTCTGCGTGACTACAACTTCACCAGCGACTTCGCCCGCAAATACATTGCCGAAGGACGCGAAGAAGGACGCGAAGAAGGACGGATCGAAGGCGAGGCCCTGGGGGAGGCCAAGTCGATCCTCACCGTTCTCGACGCTCGGGGGATCGCCGTATCCGATCATCTCCGGGACACGGTCACTTCTTGCGCCGATCTCGATCAGCTGCAGAAGTGGTTGCGGCGGGCCCTGGAGATCAACCGGGCCGACGAACTGCTCGGCTGATTAGAATATCTGGCTGCGGACTGGGCGGTCGAGGACCCACCCAGTTCCTACGCGACGCAGTTTCGTTTGTCGAGGGTCGCGTAGCAGCGCAGCGGGGGTTCCGCGTTGACAGCATCCCGGGGCAGGAACTTGGTGAATCCGTCCATATACATCGAACCGGCCGCTCCCAGATAGGCGCCCATATCGGCGCTCGGCATCGTGCCCGCACCGCAGGCCGCGGTCGTGGCGGGGGTCACCGCGGCGGGACGATCCGGGTGGTCGATCGCCTGCGTGACCAGGTTGTAGGTGACCGCTGAGGCGACCACCCCGACATGGTCGAAGTTCGTGCCGAAGGTGCCGCAGACGCCCTGCAGGGCGATATTGCCGACATTGGGGCCGGGCGGGAGTTTGCCCATCTCGCCGTTCATATTCGGCTGAATGAGATTACTCAACGTGCTGTAGATGACGGTATAGGTGATGCCCGGGAAGGTCATCGGGCCCGAATTCAGCGCGGTCATGAACTTCGACTGCGGCATCATCTGCCACACGGCGGGAGCGCAGAACAGTTGCACCACACCGCATCCGAGATGGTTGACAATTTCGGAGCCGCGATTGGCGGGGTCCAGGGCGACGAAGGCCTGCACATCGTTGCGGGCATCGGGCCAATACTTCAGCGCCCACCGCGGTTCGGGACCACCGCCCTGACTCCATCCGACCAGATCCACTTTGCGCCCGGATTGCGAGTGCATCGCGCGGATCGCGTGCACGATGTATTCGGCGTCGGTCTGAATATCCAGATTGTTGCTGTTCGGAAGCGTCACGCCGCAGTACGGAACACCGGAGGCGGCGAACGCCTTCATGTAATTCCACCCGTACGAGCTATTCGGATCGGCGGACGTGCCGGGTATCAGCAGCACCGGATTTCGTGCGGCGTGTGCCAGATTGGGTGTGCACGACAAACTCGCATCGAGCTGCGCGGCCGGAACGTGCAGGTCGGGTCCCGTCGGATCGGCCGTCGCCGGGGGCGCGAGGATTCCCAGCAGGGCGATGACGATCCCCGACAGTGCCGCCCCGACAGTTCCCGACAATTTCATCGCTACCTCCTCGACCAGTCACCGAAGCGAAATCTCCCGGAAACGCTACGCCCTCGGCGGCGACGCGGGAGCGAGTTGAAGAGTTCGGCTCACGGCGCTGATCGAATGTGAGGTCTCAGGCGGTGGGGGCGGGCTGATCATCGAGTTCCAGTCCGAAGTCGTTGAGTTCGCGTTCGGCCCAGAACAGGCGGCCGGAATATTCCATCGGATCTTCGCAAGCGGCGAAGTAGGCGAGCACTCGGGCGGGAACCCCCATGGGCACGGCCTGAGTGTCGTCGAGACCTTCTTCCTTCACTCGTAACTCGACGATCTCGGTCGCCACCAAACCGGGCATCATGCCGATCACCGCGATGCCCTTCGGGGTGAGTTCGGGTACCAGGACGTTGGCGAGCCGGTCGAGTGCGCGTTTGCTGGCGTAGTAGCCGGGCACGGCGAGGCTGAAATCGCCGACCTTCTCCATTTTGGCGGGCTCCTCCGGAAGCCGGAACACCTCGCCGCATCCGGTGGTGACGTTCAGAATGCGCCCTCCCCCACGGCTTTCCATGATCGGCGTCACCAACTGCATGAGGGTGAACGGTGCGTGCAGGTTCACGTCGAACTGATACAGCCAGTCCTTACGACTGAGCTCGAGGAACCGATCCGACCAGAAATCGCCCGCAGTGGCCGCCGCGTTGTTGATGAGCAGGTCCACGCCCCCGAACTGCTCGACGGCGGCGTCGACGAGTTTCGCCAGATCGTCCTCGCTGGCCAGATCGGTCTGCACAGCTACACCGCTGGACCCCAGGCGCTCGATCTCGGCGAGCGTTTCACCCAGGGTGCCGGCCAGTTTCGCGTGCTTGTCGACCGTGCGCGCGGCCAGCACCACCTTGACGCCGCGGCGGGCCAGCGCCAGCGCGGTCTGCTTCCCGATACCCCGACTGGCGCCGGTGATGATCGCGACCTTGCCGGTCATATCCAGTTCCCGCTGTCTTTCCACGGTGACCAACCCTCTCCATGTTTTTGAACTGTGTTCAAATTCAGGGTAGCAGCGGTGGTCGCCGGCCGGGACGTTTCCGACTCGAACTCTTGCGGCGGACAACGCGTATCATTTCGGCAATGCAGCCGGCCAGGACGCCTTCTTCGCCTCGACAGCGGGCCACGCTCGGCAATTCCCGCTCACGCGACACCCGGCAAGCGCTCGTGCGCGCGGCGTTGCAGCTGTGGAGTGCGGGCGACTTCGACGAGGCGTATGAGGCGAGCACCGCGGCCGATATAGCGCGCGCCGCCGGGGTCAGCAAGGGGACGTTCTATTTCCATTTCGCGAGCAAGGAGGATCTGCTCGCCGAAATGGCTTCCGCGACAGCACAAACCGTGATCGACGAGATCGAGGACGGTATCGGCAAGGAGCTGCCGCTGCGGTCGTTGACCGACCGGGTGGCCGCGGCGCTGGCCCGGCGAGTGACCCGCGCGCCGCGTGCGGCGGCCCTGCGCGCGGGCACCCTCGGCTTCAGTTCACGGGCCGGTGCGGTCACTTTGGCCGGGCCCCGGCTCGGGGTGGCCTTCGAAGCCCTGGTCCGCTATGGCAAGCAGCGCGGCGAACTCGGCGCGAGCATCGACGAGCAGGAGGGCGCCGCGATGCTCACCGCCGTCAGCGCGGAGGCGATCATCCGCTGGGGTGCGGGCAATCGATCGGCCGCCTGGTTGCGTCGCACACTGCGCAATCGGGCACAGGTGGTGTTGGACGGTATGACGCACACCGAATGACACGGTGCCGGATGGACCTGCCTTCAGTCGCCGGTATGGCCGCCGTAGCTGCCGAAGGACCACAGATTGCCCTCCGGGTCTCGGACCGCGAATTCCCGGGAACCGTACTCGGTGTCCTCGAGCGGGCGGATCACCTCCGCACCGGCATCGACGACCCGGGCATACAGGGCATCGGGATCCGAGGTCACCACGTAACAACCCGCCGAACCCGGTCGCAGCGACCAAGTGGTGTCCGGCCGGTGGTCACCGAGCATCACCCCGCCGTGCCCCTCGGGCCAATTCAGTTCGGCATGCGCGACTTTGCCCGCATCGTCGCGATACGTCACGGACTCGACGAAACCGAATGTCCGCACCAGGTAGGCGATCAGCGCGGAGGCGTCGTTGGCGCGCAGCGTGTGAAACAGTGTGGGATTAGTAGTCGTTGTCGTCATGGTTCGATGGTCCGTCCCGGCGATGCCCACCGGCTTGAATGTTTGCGAACTCTTCGACGATCCACGCGCCGGGCGTCACACCGGCGAACCGCCGGAATTCGCGGGTCAGATGCGCCTGATCGCTGTATCCCGCCGTCACCGCCACATCGGCGAGGAAACCGACCGAGCCGGCCGCGACCCACCTGGCGATCAGATCCGTGACCCGCTCGAAGCGCATCAGCTGCGCGATCGTCCGGGGCGAGCAGCCGAACTCGGCCCGGAACAGGGCCTGCAGGCGTCGTTCGGAATACCCCACCGCACGTGCGGTGCCGGCCACCGACGCACCATTCTCGAGTAGCCGCCACGCCTGCACGAGTTCCGGGCGCGGGATCATATCCTCGTCCCAGGCGGCCAGCAGATCGTCCTCTATCGCACCGAAAGCCGATGACCACGACCGTGTTTCGGTCAACCGCTCATGCAGCCGGACCGCACGCCGACCGAGCTGCTCCACACCGCCGAAGGTGCTCACGTCGATCTCGGCGGCGGGCCGGCCGAACAACGCCCGCGCCGCCAGGGGGTGCACCGCCAACTGCACACCGGCCTGCGCGGTCGGCGTGACGATCGCCGACGCGGCCGTGTGCATACCGGCCAGCACCACGGGATTCGCGGGCAACCCGTCCACGACCACTCCCTCGTCGCGACTGACGATGAACACCAGCTTCGACGACGGCAGACCGCGATGAACCACGCCCGGCGCCGGCATCGACCGGTACCCGACCATCGATGTCACACCGGGCGGTCGACGCCCCGCGCCGATCATCTCGCCGCCGTCGCTCATACCTCCAGGTTAGAGGTGACCGTTCGATCCATCGACCAGCGAGTCCTCGTAGCGGCCATCGCAGGCGCGGTCGATCAGGAAGGATCACGTGATCGGCTGGGGGCGAAGATCATTCGTTCGACCGACACCGGTGGCGGAGGCGCGGTGTCAGGCTTTTCGGGGATGTTCGATTGCGTAGAAAGAACGATGCTATGAAATTCGCTGCAATTGCTGTCGCCGCCGCGGCTGTCGCATTGTCAGGAACAGGAATCGCTTCCGCCTCGACTCCGGCCGCGCCGGTATCGCTGGTCGATACCGCCGAGGGCGCTGTCGCGGGCGCCGGCACCGGGACCGTTGAGGGGGCCTTGATCGGTGGTCTTGCCGGATTGGCCGTATGTGCGGTGCCGACCCTGACCACCGCCGGTAGCGCTCTGCCGCTCTGTCTGCTCACCGTGCCGATCGGCGCGGGGATCGGGGCCGGGGTTGGGGCGGCCATCGGGACCGGTATCGGCCTCGGAATCGGGGCGACGGTGCCCTGATCGCCTGGACGAATCGGGCGACAGGTCAGCCGGCCGCGGTGAGGACCTCCCGCAAGCGGTTCGCGAACGCCTCGGGCTGACCTTGCCCTTCCACGAATCCGCCGTGGTTGCTGGGGAATACGGTGACCTCCTGACCGAGCAGGCTGGCTGTGGCCGCCGCGGTTCGTCCGGTCAGGACGTTATACGACTCCTCCCCGACGGCGATCAGGACCCGGGTCCGCGCTGCGATGAGGGCAGCGATATCGGGGTGGTAGGCGGGGACAGTGGCTGAATTGTCCGACAGCAGCGGATCGTCGCGGGATCCGTCGTCCTCGGCGGGGAGGCCGAATTGGGCGGGATCGGGCAGTGGACGCGCGAAGTACTCGTCGGTGAACTCGCCCTCCCAGGAAAACGCCATCGCGAGGAAGGCGGCCATGCCGGCACCGAAACCCTTGGCCTGATAAGCATTTCGCACCTCATCGAAGGCCCGGGTGGCAGCGTCGGCGTCGGGTAGCACGTCGAGCAGCGGCGGTTCGTGCGCCACCAGCGTGGTGATGTCGTCGGGGTGGGCGCTCACCAGCGCGAGGGCCGTGACCGCACCGCCGCTCGAGGCGAACATGTCCACCGGAGTACCGAACTCGGTGATCAGCGCGTGGATGTCCTCGGCTTGCGTCTGCGGCCGGTTCTCGGTGCGCCCATCCTTGCGGACACTGCGGCCCAGACCCCGCGGGTCGTAGGTGATCACGGTGCGTTCGGGGAGATACGAGGCCAGGGTTGCGAAATATTCCGCCGTCATCGGCTGGCCGATCATCAGCAGCGGCCGATCACCGCCGGGCCGGGCGGGGCCGTGCACGTCGTAGACGAGGTCTACCTCGGGAGTGTTGAGCGTAAAGGTCTGCATGTCGTTGAGGACGGTCTCCACCCGGAGAAATCATCGCCGCCGCACAAAGCGGCAACCGCGCCGTTGCGGTTGCCGCTTTGCCCCGCACAGGCAGCGGTTCAGTCGCGACGCCGCTGGTCGACGGCCTCGACGACGCGCCGCCACAGGGGCCTGTGCGGCTGTTCCTGGGGTGCCTCGGCCTCGTCCTGGGCACCGGACGCGCCGGTGGGGCGCTGGGTGGCGTCGGGGCGTTGCGGGGCGCGGGGCGTACCCCACTGGACGTAGCCGTTTCCGGGTCGCCGCGCCGGATCGCCCGCCGGGGACGCCGAGGTACCGGAGGGTGCCGGGGTCTGCGAATCACGCAGCCCTCCCGATGCCCGACCGGTCCTCTCACCGAGGCCGCTGCTGGCTCCGCCG
>JAFMQT010000680.1 GCA_017354515.1 Nocardia sp.
CCGGTATGGCCGTTGCCATGAAGGATCTCGAAATCCGCGGCGCCGGCAATGTTCTCGGCGCCGAACAGTCCGGTCACGTCGCCGGGGTCGGATTCGATCTGTATGTGCGGCTGGTGGGCGAGGCCGTGGAGGCCTATCGTGCCGCCGCCGACGGCCGTCCGATCACGACCGAGGAAGAGGTCAAGGAGGTGCGCATCGATATGCCGGTGGACGCGCACATCCCGCCCGATTACATCGCCAGCGACCGGCTGCGACTCGAGGCATACCGTAAGCTGGCTGCCGCACAGGATGATTCGTCGCTCTCGGCGGTCATGGACGAGCTCGTCGATCGGTACGGTCCGCTGCCGGTGGAGGTCGGTCGCCTGGTGTCGGTCGCGAAACTGCGGCTGCTGTGCCGCGAGTACGGCATTGCGGAGGTCGGGGTCACCGGGACCACGGTGAAGGTGTCGCCGATGCAGTTGCCGGATTCGAAGCAGTTGCGGCTCAAGCGTTTGTATCCGACCGCCCAGTACCGCCCGACCACCGGCGTCGTGCAGTTGCCGCTGCCGCGCGTCGAGGACAGTGTCGGCTCGGCCCGAGTGCGGGATGTGCGGGCGCTACAGTTCGTCGCCGATCTGCTGCTCGCTCTCGACGGTAAACCGCAGGGCATGGTGGATCTGACGGTGAAGACCGAGGTTCCGGCCGCGTGACGGGGACGGCGGATTCGGTTTCGGCCGACCAGGTCGCGCACGAGATCGTCGATGCTGTCGAGTTGATGGACCGGCTGTGGCGATTCGGCGGCTGGGAGACCACCCAGACCCACGATTCGCTGCGGCCGTATCTGCTGGAGGAAACCTACGAACTGCTCGATGCCATCCAATCCCGCGATATCGCCACCATCCGGGAGGAGCTCGGGGATCTGCTGCTGCAGGTGCTGTTCCACTCCCGGATCGCGCAGGCCGCCGGTGAATTCACCGTCGGCGATGTGGCCGCCACACTGGTCGCCAAACTTCGGCACCGCAGTCCCCATCTAGGCCGGGCCGAGGTCCCCGCGAGTCTCGAGCAAAAGATAGCCGCCCAGGAAAAGGCCTGGGAGGAACGCAAATCCGCGGAGAAGGCCCGGCGCTCCTGCCTGGACGGTATCGCGATGGCCCAGCCCGCGCTCGCGCTCGCCGAGAAGATCCGTTCCCGTGCCGCCAAGGCGGGCTTGCCCGAGGAGCTGATCCCCGATTCACTGCGTGTGGTGCATCTCGGCGGACCCGGCAGCGCCGAGGAATGTTTGCGCCAGGCGACGGTAGCGTTCGCGGAACGTATCCGTTCGGCTGAGGACGCGGCAGAGGCGGCGCGTGGCGAGAGAGCGCCCCTCACCGAGGCTGATTGGCGCAGACACTGGCCGGCTCCACCGCTGTCCTGATACCGCCGCCTCCTGAAGCCGTCGGCCTACTGAGACCGCCGCAGTCCTGGTACCGGCTCACTCCTCCACGAGATAGCGCTCGACGCTGCGCACCTTCGCGGTCATCGCATCGGTGACACCCGGCCGGATATCGGCCTTGATGACCAGACTGCAGCGCGGGGCGAGCGCGAGGACGGCGTCCGAGGCCTGTTTGATCACCGCCATCACCTCATCCCACTCACCTTCGATGGTGGTGAACATCGAGTTGGTCTCATTCGGCAGGCCGCTCGCGCGCACGATGCGGACGGCCGCGGCGACGGCACGGCCGACATCGGCGCCGGCGCCGAGCGGGGTGACGGAGAAGGCGGCGATCATGCGATCAATTCTGCTCCTCGGCCATTTCCCGCAGGGTGGCGACCCGCGACCGGAGGTACTCCAGTTCGGCCTCGTCACGTACGGTGCG
>JAFMQT010000681.1 GCA_017354515.1 Nocardia sp.
CCGTGCGGTGCGCCGGACCGGACGGCGCACCAGCGTGGTGGCCGCGGGCCCGCTGGCGAGCACCCGGATGTATCGCGGCGCGGCCGAGGTCGAGGCCGGTTACACGCGCTGGTTGTGGTCGGCCTACGGTTCGGTGGCCGCGGCGGTGGCCGTGGACACCGTGACGGCACTGACCTACCTGCTGCCGCCGCTTGCCGCGGCCTTCGGGACCGGCCGGGTGCGCCGGCGCGGGGTGGCCGGTTACGGATTCGGCGTCGCGTCGCGGTTGCTGGCCCGGTCTCTGGAATCGGGCTCGTGGCCGCAGCCGGCGGATGTGCTTGCGGCGCTGGCACATCCGATCTCGATCGCGGCCTATCTGCGGCTGTCGACGCGGTCGCGGCGGCTGTACCGCCGCGACGCACTGCGCTGGAAGGGCCGGCCGATTCCGATCGACCCCCGCACCCTGCCGGTCGCCGCGGCGTTGGTCACGGAACCGAGGTGATCCCCAGCGCCGCCAGGAACAGGCAGGAACAGGCAGGTGTGATCGCCATTCAGGGGAGTTCGTCCGCGAGTGGGCCGATCAGGCGCCGACGGCGGCCGGAGCCACCGAATAGCCGAGATTGGTCAGCACCTCGGTGGTGGCCTTGGCGAAGTTCAGGGTGATGAAATGCAGGCAGGGCGCACCCTCGTCGATCAACCGCTGGGCGATCTCGGTCGCGATCTCGATCCCGGCCGCGCGCACGCTCGCCTGGTCCGGTTCGGAGCCGGTGCCCGCGGCGTGTTCCAGCCGTCGCGCGATCGGTTCGGGCAGCGGCCGCCCGGACAACTCGACCGCGCGCGCCACGGTTCGCGTGGAGGTGATCGGCATCAGTTCCGGGATGATGGGTTTGGCGCCCTGTTCGGCGTCGCAGGCCGCGACCCGATCCCGCAGCCGCAGATAGTGTTCCACGTCGAAGAACATCTGCGTGATCGAATACTCCGCTCCCGCACGTAGTTTCGCGACCAGATAGCGGGTGTCGTGGTCCAGGTCCGGGGAACGGTGGTGGCCCTGCGGGAACGAGGCCACGCCGACGTGGAAATCACCCAGATCGCGCACGATCCGGACCAGTTCCTCGGCGTACTCCACCCCCTCGGGGTGCTTATTCCACTCCCCCAGCGGATCGCCCGGCGGATCCCCGCGCAACACCAGCAGATTGCGGATCCCGGCGTCGGCGTAACTGCCGATGATGGAACGTAATTCGGCCACGCTGTGCCCGACCGCGGTCAGATGGGCCACCGTGAGCAAAGTGGTCTCGCGGGCCAGCTGACCGGTGATCCGCGCGGTGCGATCGCGGGTGGAACCACCGGCGCCGTAGGTCATCGAGACGAAGGCCGGGTGCATGCGCTCGAATTCGCGGGCCGCGCGCCAGAGCCTGGCCTCGGCCGCCCCGTCGCGCGGCGGATTGAATTCCACCGAGAACGGGATGGTGCCGTCGGGTCGCCGGACCAGTTGCTCCGCGACGGAGGGAGTTCCGGAAACCCGAGACGCCGGGGATGGTCGGCCTGGGGTCGATCGTCCCCGCACACTGTCGAAACTCACCGGTCCAGTCTAATCGGAGTACCGGCACCGACCGGCACACCCGGGCAAATCGCCCACGGGACCGGTCGGCCGGTGACCTGGTATACCGGAATTCCGGCGGCCTGTCGCGCGCCGAACCGGACACAGTAATGTTCGATCGGTCCGCCGGGTGTACCGGAACGAGTACCTGGAGGTTTGCGTTGTCCGTTGGTCCGGCCAGTCCGGCGCGTCCGGCACCGAGCGCGTACGCGTCGATTCCGCACGCGGTGGAGCGGGCGCTGACCACCTTCTTC
>JAFMQT010000682.1 GCA_017354515.1 Nocardia sp.
CCACCGGCGGGCGAGGACAACGGCACTCAGCCCGCCGACACACCCGAGACCGGTCCCCAGGACGAGACCGACGAGGAGCTCACCGAATCGGTCTCCGGGTACGACGATGTCAACGCGCTGTTCCACGCCCTGGCGGCGGCGAGCGAGGACCGTCGCAACGAGGTGCGTGATCAGCTGATCAACCGCTGCATTCCGCTGGCCGATCACATCGCCCGCAAATTCAGCGGCCGCGGCGAACCGTTCGACGATCTGACCCAGGTGGCCAGGGTCGGCCTGGTGCACGCGGTGGACCGCTTCGACGTCTCGCGCGGTTCGAACTTCCTGTCCTTCGCGGTGCCCACCATCATGGGTGAGGTGCGGCGCTATTTCCGCGACAACACCTGGGCGATGCGAGTTCCGCGGCGGGTCAAGGAAACTCACCTGCGGATCGGGTCGGCGATCGACGCGCTGTCGCAGTCGCTGGGACGCTCGCCGACCGCCAAGGAGATCGCCGCCGAACTCGATATCCACCCCGATGAGGTGACCCAGGCGGTCATCGCCGGCAACGCGTATCAGCCGAGTTCGATCGATGCGGTGTCGGTCGGCCGCGATACCGAGGCCTCGCTGCTGGACACCCTCGGCGAGGAGGAGTCGCAGTTCGACCGGGTCGAGGAGTACGTGGCCATCCGGCCGCTGCTCGAGGGCCTGCCCGAGCGGGAGCGGCGCATTCTCACCATGCGATTCTTCGAGTCGATGACCCAGACGCAGATCGCCCAGCGAATGGGCATCTCGCAGATGCACGTCTCGCGAATCCTGGCCAAAACCCTGGCCCGGCTGCGCGAGCAGAGCTCGCGCGAGTGAATTCCCGTGCGGCCGCGATCGGCGACCGCACCCGATTACATCGGCTTGCGCAGGGCGGCCGCGAACATGGCGTCGGTGCCGTGCCGATGCGGCCACAACTGCACCGCCGGGCCGTCACCGAGATCGCCCACACCGGGTAGCAATTCGCGGGTGTCGAGTTGTTCGGCATCGGTGCGACGGACCAGATCACCGACCACCGACACCGTCTCGGCCAGATGCGGTGAACACGTCGAGTACACCACGACCCCGCCGGGCCGCAGCAGATCCCATGCGGCGGTGAGCAATTGGCGCTGCAGCATGCTCAGATCGCGCAGGTCGGCGGGGCTGCGGCGCCAGCGCGCCTCGGGACGACGGCGCAGCGCGCCCAATCCGGTACACGGTGCGTCGACCAGGATGCGGTCGTAGCCCGGTTCCAGATCCGCGTCGCGGCCGTCGGCAACATGCACCGTGACCGGCATATCCCGGGTTGCCTTGCGCACCAGCTCGGCTCGATGTGCGGCGGGTTCGACCGCGTCCACCCGGAAGCCGTCGATCTCGGCGATCGCGCCCAGCAATGCCGCCTTACCGCCGGGCCCGGCACACAGATCCAGCCAGCGCCCGGTATCGGGTCCGTGTAGCGGCGCCCGGGTCAGCGATAACGCGACCAGTTGACTGCCCTCGTCCTGCACCGCGGCCATACCTTCGCGAATCGCTTCCAGCCGGGCGGGATCACCGCCTTCCAGATACACCGCATACGGCGACCACCGGCCCTCCTCCCCTCCGCTGACCAGGGCCAATTCCTCGGCGGTGAGATATCCGGGGCGGGCGACCAGGTGCACCAGCGGCCGCTGGTCGTCGGCGGCCAGCAGATCGGCGAGTTCGCCCGCCCGCGCGCCGAGCGCGTCCGCGAAGGCCTGCGCGATCCACACCGGATGGGCGTATTCGAACGCCGCGTGCGCGACCGGATCGCGTGGAGCGAGCGCCTCGACCCACTCGGCGCAGCTGCGC
>JAFMQT010000683.1 GCA_017354515.1 Nocardia sp.
TCTGCACGCCCGCGCGACCTCCGGATGGCGCGAGACCAAGGCGGCCTGGATCAATGTCGCCGGTTTCGTGGCGATGCTGTTCAACCTCTTCATCATCAATATCGTGGTCAGCGGGTTGCACTCCTACGCCGGCCTCAACTGATCGCTGTCCGGTGAACCACCGCGTACCCTTCCGCGGCACTGATGCGACCTTCGGCGACATCGGCGAGTAGTCCGACCATGCCCCAGGAAACAAAGGTGCGATCGGGTTCGGCGATGCCCTGGTCGGCGAGTATTTCGGCGAACATGTGCTGGGTGCCGCGCAGGACCGCCATGGTGCTTTTGCGGCCGAGTAGGGCCCGGTAGACCTCGCGATGCTCGTCGGCCAGGTCGAAGACCGTCCGGATCGGATCGCCGGTGCCCTCGGCGACCGCGGTGCGCAGGAATTCGGTACCGCTGACCACCAGCAGATCGTCCTTATCGCGGAAATGGCTGTAGAACGTGGAGCGGCCGATATCGGCGCGATCGAGGATGTCCTGCACGGTGATCCGGTCGTAGTCGCGCTCGATCATCAAGTCGATGAGAGCGTGATGCAGGGTGGTGCGGGTGCGGCGCACCCTGCGGTCGTTTCCGGGTTCGGGATGTCTATCTTTTCCGGACAATAGTACTCCAACTGTGCGATATCGAACGGTTCGCGGGGAATTGGTTGTGGTGGTACCACGTATTTCGCTCAATCATGAACATATGTTCCGAATTGAACAAGAACCCCACGGCCTGCTCATCACCAATCCGCGCACCTACCGCGCCTTCACCTCCGTCTTCTTCGGCGGAACCCGTCGATACACCGTTCGGCTCGCGGCCGTGGCCGGTGCCGGACCCGATCAGCGGGTACTCGATATCGCCAGTGGCCCAGGTCTTTTGGCGACCGCGCACGCCGATCGCGTCGGGCCGGACGGGGAGGTGGTCGGTATCGATGCCGCGCGCGAGATGGTCGACTACGCCCGCGCCCGCACCGCCGACCGCCCCAATTGCCGATTCGAGTACGGCCTGGCCCAGTCGCTCGACCTCCCCGACGCCACATTCGACCTGGTCACCTGCACATTTGCCATGCATCACATTCCCGAGAACGACCGTGCTCGTGCCATCAGCGAGATGCGGCGGGTGTTGCGTCCCGGCGGGAGGCTACTGCTGGCGGATATGGCAGCGGTGGGTGCGCACGGCCGCGTGACGAAAATGCTGAGCAGACATATGGATCCCACCGAAATCGATATCCGCCGCTATCGGGAGCCGTTGCGGGACACCGGATTCGACGAGATCTCCTATCGAGTCCTGAAGCCGTCCACGGGCATACTGACCGCGGTGAAGCCGCTCTGAGGGCGGTCTGGATCAGTATTCGTCCCGTTTGCGGGGCCAGTTGTCGAAGGTGGTGCCGCGGCCGCGCGGGGCGCGGTCGAGCAGCTGCCAGGTGGCATTGAGGGCGTCGGTGCCGCGGTCGTAGGTGGAATAGGCGTGGTAGACCGTGCCTTCGTCGGGGGCGAAGCAGCTCAGTGCCATCAATTCCATGACGTCCAACATGCTGCCCGCCGACTGTTCGTAGTTTTCCGGAACCAGTCCCTGCCCGCGCAGCGTCTGGACATTGGCGCGTTTGGCGCTGTCCACCCGCATGATCTCGAAGAAGTCGTCGTTGAATCCGTTGTCGCCCATGCAAACCCATTCGATGTCCCAGCCGAATCGGCGCTTGTACTCGTTCAGCGTCGCCAGCGGTGAGCGCGAGGCGAGGATGAAAGTGACATCGCGGTGCGCCAGATGCGGGACCGCGCCGACGAGATTATCGGTTTCGAAGGTG
>JAFMQT010000684.1 GCA_017354515.1 Nocardia sp.
ACCTCGAAGGCGCCCTGCCGGTGGTCGTCGATCACCTCGACATCGATGGCGACGGCCACATAGTCCTCGGCGCCGGGCATCGGGTCGGCTATGACATGCGCGCGGCCGCGAGCGCACAGGGCCACGTCGCCACCGCCGAGGATCAGCAGCGCCACATCCGGACGCAACCGCAACCGGGCCAGCGAACCGCGATTACTGCGCAGACTCAACAGAATTCGCCGATCGCCGGCGCGCACCGGCCAGCTCACCGGAATGGCGTGCGGGCTGGGACCGGTGGTGACCAGAACGCCGATGGTGTCCTGCGGCCAGGTGGGAAGGACATCGAGTTCGGGGTGTTCGGTCGCGGGCTGTCGACGTTCTCCGGTACGGGCCACCATCTGATCACCTCACGGTTGTGCGCGGGCCGCGTCGGCATCGCCGCCCGGGGCACCAGTGTAAACCGTTGTGCCGCATATCCGCTGGGTGCGCGGTTCGATGGCCGCTCGCTCAGCTGGGGCTCCCGGCGAACTGCGGCCGCACCTGCCGCTCGCGCTCGCGCAGGACGGCGAAGTAGCGGCGCAGCATCAGCGCGGCGGTGGCGGCCAGTCCCGCGGTCAGGCCGCACCACACTCCGGCGGCACCCCATCCCAGCGGGAAGGCCAGGACCAGCGCGACCGGCAGGCCCACGATCCAATAGCCCACCAGCGACAGCCCGAATCCGGCCTTGGTGTCCCGGACTCCGCGCAGCAGCCCGTTCCCGATATTCTGTGCGGCGTCGAAGAATTGCAGCACGATCGCGATCAGCAGCAGGGTGTGGGCGATATCGGCGGTGGCCTGATCGTGACCGCTCAGGAAGGGGCGCAGCACCAGATCCCCCGCGGTGATGTAGACGAGCCCGGCGACCGCGGCGACCACTGCCGCATGCCGCAGCACCAACCGGGCCAGCGTCCGCGCCCGGCGGTACTCCGCACCTGCGACGGCCCCGCTGACGAGGATCGATACCCCGTGCGATAGTCCGACCGCGATCTGGAAGACGATATAGACCAGCTGGTAGACCACATTGTGCGCGGCCAGTGCGGCCGGTCCGAGGGTGCCCATCGCCAGCGCCAGCACCGAGAACATGCCGGCCTCGCAGCCGTAGGTGAGCGCGATCGGCGTGCCCAGCCGCAATTCGTCTGCGACCGTTCGCAACCGCACCGGCCACATCCGGACCGCCAGCGTCGGGCCTAGGACGGGGTCGCGGCGCACCATCATCCAGAACACTCCGAAGGTGACCAGGAAAACCACGGAGGAGGTGATGCCGATACCGGTGCTACCGCAGGTCGGCAGTCCGGCCCAGCCGTGGATCAAGGCCAGTGCCACAACCAGATTCACCGCCACCGACCCCAGCGTCACCAGCAGCAGCGCCTGCGGTTTCTGCATGCCGACGGTGTACTGGCGTAGCACCTGGAACCACAGGCACGGCAGCAGTCCGGGTGCCAGCGCCACCAGCATCAGCCGCGCGTGCGCGAGCACCGTCGCGTCCTGCCCGAGCCACTGCAGCGACCAGCCCAATCCGATCAGGATCGCGGCGCCGATCAGTCCGGCGGCGGTGGCGATGAGGAAACTCGACCGGACCACCTCGCGGATCTCCGGTTCGCATGCCACGTCCTCCCCGGCCCGGCGTCGTTGCTCCGCCCGGCTCGCCGCGGTCGCCACCTGATTACCGCTGGCGGTGATCAGGCCCACGCACATGGTGCGAATCTGGTTGAACAGCACCAGCGCCAGACCACCGGCCGCCACCTCGCTCACGCCCAGGGAGCCCAGCAACGCGATATTGATGGTCGAGATCGCGACCTGGG
>JAFMQT010000346.1:0-573 GCA_017354515.1 Nocardia sp.
AACCGTATCCCCATCTCGGCGCCGGTCGCGGCGGTCAGGGCGGCGGTGGTGGTTTCGAGGTCGGAGGTGTAGATCCTCGCGTAGGTGCGCAGTATCCGCATGGTCCGGGCAAACGCTGGAGGCTCGCCCGGCATTCCGGTGGATTCCCTGAGAGACCACGAAATCGCGGAGAACTCACCGGCAGCCGGCAGAACGAGGGCGTCGAGGACGGGCCCGAAAGAAATACTCATGCGGCGGAAAACCGGTAGGAGTACCAGAATTCCTTCAGCTTGATCAATGAACCGTCAGCGTCATACACCCTTAATGCAGATAGGTACGCATCAAATGGCTCGGTATCTTTTTCAACAAATAGCGGTACCACGGGTAGGTCGAGGCGTTGCATTAATTCGGCCAAAAGTAGTCGTACGGCTCGGCCATTAAAATCTTTGAAAGGATGGATGTGCAGGAACTCAGCTTCGACGTAGGCAAGGGGGGGTGTCATGGCAACCGTGTAAGTCCGGGCGATCCATGATCGTATTGCCCTGGACGGGCGGTTGAAGGAGTGATTTGTGAGCAAGGACACATCATCGGCGG
>JAFMQT010000346.1:583-5371 GCA_017354515.1 Nocardia sp.
CGCTCAACGCGCTTGCTGCCCTGTTCCCTAGACGACTTCCATTGTGCTAGAATAGGTTTGGGAATGAAGTAGTCCCGTTCTTACACGGTTATCGTGACAGCCTCAGGCAAGGGCCTCAATCTGAAAGTCGAGGTTTCCACTTGCGTAATTAAGGCGTGTTCGCGCGTTATCCACCATCTCCCACATCCGTCTAGCGACATGGAAGTGTTCCGGGGGATAGTGATTGCCGACACGGACAGCGCACGAACGCCATTCACCCGCAATATCCGGAATTATCTCTTCCAGGATTCGACGGTGAAAGCCTCGAAGCAGGTCTGTGTCAAAGGGGAGGCCGCTGAAGCAATCTCTCGCAATCTCATCCAAGACAATACGCAGCGGCTCAGCAATCAAGTCCGCGACCTCTGCATACGTTTTTGTGCCAAAGACTGTATCGAAGCTTCGAGTCAGGCTTGTGTCTTCCACCGGCTCCATCAGTCAGGCATTCACCGTCGCGACGACCGTGACGTTCAAACCGCAGCCGACTGACGCAGGCGCGCTTGCTGGATCCAGCCGGCCGACACCGGCTCGCCTTCCATCGCCATGCTCCCGACAACCTGATCGACGACAGCAGCACGCCGACGGCGGACCTTCTCCAAACGCGGGAGAGCACGCCACGCAGCAACCTTCACCGCTACTTCTGAACCCATGGCGGCCACACCTCCTCGTTCCTGGTCTGCATTGAAAGGATACGCATATGCGCCGCGGGGCACCAGCACACCCGCTGATCGCCGTGAAGTCACACCCGGCACGCCGCGAAATTCGACGCAAATCCGCCGATTATTCCTGGTCGCGGCCCTTTCCTGACGGTTCCGGTCACTCGGGGCGGCGTGAGCGTCGTCGACCCCGCTCTCGTCCCACCCGGCACGCCGGCCGTCGTCGCCGGTGCCCGCGCGGTCGCCTCGGAGACAACGCTGTTCGCCGACCGGATCCGGGCTCGCGCACCGATGCTCATGGACCGCCGCCCGGTCCACGTCATCGCCCCGGCGGTCACCTGTTCGCCGTCGTCGATATCACTCTCAGGGACCGGCGAGTCGACCGCATCGACATCAGCCGGGTCTCTACGCACACACCGCGCGCGCTTCCGTCGCCGATTCGCCAGCCCTGAAACGACATTCGCCGGGGTTCAGTGGCCGAGATCGCGACGCGGTGGGGCAGCTCGGGTCGGTCAGGAGCCGCTGGATTCTTCCGGGGCGTCCAGGCGGGTGGTGCGCAGCAGTGCCTGCCAGTGGGTGCGGTCGTATTCGGCCGGGTCGGTATGGAGCAGGAATGTTCGGATGATCTTCACGAACCGGGCCGGGTCGGTGTGGTGTGGGAAATGGCCTGCGCCCTCGAAGATTTCGAGTTGGCTGCCGGGGAGTATCGAGTGGGCGACCTCGGCGTGCCGGAACGGGATGACCGGGTCCTCGGTGCCCCACATGATCATGGCCGGCATCGAGGCCGCCAAGTAGCCGCGGTCTCGCATGGTGATCGCCTGCCCGTAGGGGTCGGCAGCCGTGCGGAGGGTGCGCAGGAAGGATTGGCGTGCAGTGGGATTCGCGAGGTTTCCGTACAATCTCAGGATGTAGTCGAGGTCGTCGCCGAGTCCTACGCCGCCGCGGCGGCGTAGGACCGGGGACAACAGTTTCAGCGCGGCCAGGACCGGTGCGGCGGTCAGCAGCGAGATCGCCGGGTCCGCGCCGGGCAACGTCGCGGCCCGGAATGCCGGATGCACCCCGCGGCCCATCCCCGCGCTGGACACCAGCACCAGGCGCTCGCAGCGTTCGGGGAACTGGTAGGCGAACTGCAACGCCACCCCGCCGCCCAATGAGTGCCCGACGAGTGTCACCCGGTCCACGCCCAGCACGGTGAGCAGGTCGCGCATACCGCAGGCGTAGGCGGCGACGGCGTAGTCCGCCCGCGGTTTCGCCGACCTGCCATGCCCGAGCAGGTCCGGGGCGATGACGGTGTAGTGCTCGGCGAGTTCGTCGAACACTGGATCCCAGGTTTGTGAACTGTCCGCGATGCCGTGGATCAACAGCAACGGCGGGCCGGACCCCGCCATACGGTAGGCCCTCCGGTAACCGTGCACCCAGACGTAATGGATATCGGCTGTCATTGTGCGAGTGTGGGCGCGCGGCGTTGCTGCTGTAGATCCGGCGTGTATCGAGCATGTGACCTGATCCGGTGCCCATTCCGGCAGGCCGTATGAAAACGCATTGGAGGAATTGTCAATTCCTGTGTTGTGTGGTGCGCGAAAGTGAGGTCGCGCGGGGACGAGCGAGTTCCCGCGGTGTCACGGTGATATCCGCGATCACAGCCCGACCAGCGGCCACCTGTGCCCACGCGGGTAGCAGTACGTCGGCGTGAGCAATGCGGCGCGCTTGGTGATTACGTGCCGGACCGCGACGACGTGTTCGACGCAGGGCACCACCACGGCCGCCACGTCGAGCTCCAAGACCGCGCTGGCAACGATCATTGCCGAGATCCGCGGCCCGGTATCGAGGAACAGTGTGTGCACGATCCGGAACCCGTGCAGCTCGGCGACCTCGTGCACGTCCGCCCCATCCCCGCGAACGTCGTTGCGGATCAACGCAATCGCTCGCTGCCAGTCTCCGACCACGACACGCGTCCCTGATCCCCCGACCCGCAGCTCCTGGAATGCGCCCGCCGCCGAGGAAGTCGGGAGTCGGCCCGGCGGCGGGGCCGAATCTGAAGGTACGAACCAGATGCCCCGATCGGCTACAAAAGTGCCAAAAAGTGCCAAACTGATTGCGCTGAAGTCAGTACAACTGGGACTATTGAGCAAGTTATTGGCACTCGACGGCAAAGGATCTCGGAATGCATGTGCGATTCTTGGGTGGCCCGACCGGCGGGCAAGGCTCCCCACGCCTCTACGCCACCGATCGCGGCACTCTCGCGGTTCAGGGCTGGAAAACCGGCCACGACAACCGAATCGAGATCCCGCACCGGCTCCTCGTCCACACCGAACCCGGGACCTGTCTCGCCGGGCTGCAGGACACCGGCCACGGGACGTTCCTGCTGTCCGGGGCGCCGATCACCGATCCGGAAGCGTTGGCGCTCATGAGGATTCCCAGCCATGAAACGGCCGTCGAGGTGCCGATCACCGAGGAGGTGACGCCCGATGCGCCTGGTGGCCGGCGGTGAACCGTTCGACCGGATGCTCGACGGGGCGGCACGGCGCGCGTTCCACCTCGAAACCAGTGACGACTACCTGGCAGAGGACGAAACCGATTCGCTGCGTGCGTTTCTGGCCGACGAGACCATCGACCCGGGCGGGCCGTGGTTCGATCCTTGGGCTGCGCAGGTGCGGCGGATGACCGGGCGCGGGGTCAGCGTGCAGCGGGCACGGATCGTCAGCGAGCCACATACCGGCTACACCCGTTATCTGCTGGCCTTGGCCCGGCACAACGTGGAGGCCGGGGAAGATGTGCGCTATCTGCCCCGTCAGGATGCAGAGCCCGCGGATGCCGGCAGCGAGGATTTCTGGCTGCTCGACGACCGTGCGGTGTCGTTCAGTGTGTTCGACGACCGAGGAATCTGGATCGGTGGCGTGATAACCGAGGAACCGGTGATCGTCGGTAACGCTGCCGCGATCCGGGACCGGATATGGGCGGCAGCGATTCCGTACCAGCGATATCGGGACTGCTATTCGACGTGAGTGATGTTCTAAGGCTGCGGCAAGCGCTCGGTGCGCGTCTGCGCGATCTGCGTAAGGACGCGCGCCTGGACGGCCGCCAGTTCAGCGCCGCCGCGGGCTGGCACTGGTCGAAAACCTCACGGATCGAAACAGGTAAGCGCACACCCTCGGAAGCCGATATCGAACTGTGGTGCCAGGTGTGCGACGCGGGGTTGGCATTGCCGGATCTGGTTGCCGCCCTGCGCAATGTGGAAGCGCAATGGACCGAATGGAAGCGGATCGCGGCCTCCGGTCACACTCGGCGCCAACAGCGCGCCGTAGAGATCGAAGGACAGGCCAAGCTGCAACGCGTCTATGCGCCTGTGGTGCTGCCCGGTCTACTGCAAACCGAGGCCTACGCTCGCGCTGTTCTCGCCCAGTGCATCCGGTTCCTGGGCACGCCCGACGATCTCGATGACGCAGTGACCGCACGAATGCGGCGTCAACAGGTGCTTGACCGAGTCCGGCACCGCTTTGTGTTGCTGGCCGACGAGGCGGCTCTGTACAAGACGGTCGGCGACGACGCGGTGATGGCCGGTCAACTTCGCCACCTGCTCGACACCGCATTCGACAATCCGCGTCTGATCTTCGGTGTGGTGCCGCTGACTGCCAAATTCACCTACATAACAACCTCATTCGACATTCTGGACAACCGCGTCGCGTTGATCGAAACCATTAGCGCCGAACTCACGGTGGTAACGGAGTCCGAGCTGGCGCTGTATGAAAAGGCCTGGAAGGAACTGAGTAAACAAGCGGTCTACGGTGACGGCGCCCGAAAGTTGATTACGTCCGCCCTGGCGACGCGGGGCTGAGGCGCCCGTGGGTGACGATCACGGCTGTACGGATAACCTACTGGTTTCCCGGTGGGCCACTGGTCATCATGTTGACCGCGTTCACCAAGTCGCAGCAGCGGGAGACCCGAGAGGTGGAACGGGCCAAGCATGCGAAAAAGGTATGCGATGCTGTCGGCTGCCAGGGGGAAGGGACCACTTCGGAGCCGGTTTTGCCATGAGCATGGGACCACCCCGTTTGCCATTGATGGGACCACCTGACTAGCGGTTTTGCCAGTTATG
>JAFMQT010000347.1 GCA_017354515.1 Nocardia sp.
CGCCTCCGGGCTCGCCGGGCGCGCGGTGTTCGACGGCGGCGCTTCCGAGAGCCCTGCGTGGTCACGCTCCGCTACCGCCTCCGGGCTCGCCGGGCGCGCCGGGGGGATCCGGACAGCCTCGCTCATGCACAGACCCATAACCTTCAGGGTACGACTCAGCGCTGCGCGAACAACACCTGAGCACCGGGCTCGGTGTCCAACGGCGGTGCTTCCGAGAGCCCTGCGTGGCCACACTCCGCTTATGACCGGCTGTGTCTACAGTGACCGAGTGGATACCTCGGCCGATGCGAGCACCGCCCTGCTGACCGACCAGTACGAGCTCACGATGCTCGCCGCCGCACTCGCGGACGGCTCGGGCGAGCGGCGATGCGGTTTCGAGGTATTCGCCCGCCGACTGCCTCCGGGACGCCGGTACGGGGTCGTGGCCGGAACCGGCCGCCTACTGACCGCACTCCGCGAATTCCGGTTCACCGAGGACGAACTCGCGGTCGCCGAGCAATTCCTGGATGAACGAACCCTGGACTGGCTGCGCGAGTTCCGGTTCTCCGGAGAAATCGACGGATATCTCGAGGGTGAGCTCTATTTCCCGGGATCACCGATCCTGTCGGTGCGCGGATCGTTCGCCGAATGCGTGATCCTGGAGACCCTGGTCCTGTCGATCCTCAACCACGACAGCGCGATCGCCTCCGCCGCGGCGCGCATGGTCAGCGCCGCCGCCGGACGCACCCTGATCGAAATGGGCTCGCGCCGCACCCACGAACTGGCCGCACCCGCCGCCGCCCGCGCCGCCCATCTCGCGGGATTCGACGCCACCTCGAATCTGGAAGCGGTGCGCCGCTACGGAATTCCCGGAGCGGGCACCAGTGCGCACGCGTTCACACTGCTACACAGCGGGTCCGACGGCCAGCACGAGACCGAGGCCTTCCGCAGTCAGATCGAAACGCTCGGCATCGGCACCACCCTGCTGGTGGACACCTTCGACATCACCACCGGAGTGGCCCGGGCGATCGAGGTCGCGGGTCCGGAATTGGGCGCGGTGCGGATCGATTCCGGCGATCTGGGCGTCCTGGCCCGCCAGGTGCGCGATCAACTCGACGCGCTCGGCGCCACCCGGACCCGCATCGTGCTCTCCGGCGACCTGGACGAATACGCGATCGCCGCACTGCGCGCGGAACCGGTCGACGCCTACGGCGTGGGCACCTCCCTGGTCACCGGTTCGGGCGCCCCCACCGCGGGCATGGTCTACAAACTCGTCGAGGTGGACGGCGTTCCGGTCGCCAAGCGCAGCAGTCACAAACAGTCCCGTGGCGGCATCAAGCGCGCGGTGCGCCTGGCCCGTGACACCGGGACCATCGTCGAGGAGATCGTCTTCCCGGCCACGGCCGAACCCCCGCCCGGCAACGGATTCCACGTCCGCGAACTGCCGTCGCCACTGATGCGCGACGGACAACCGCTGAACGGCCTGCCGGATCTGGCGGGCGGGCGCGACCTGGTCGCCCGCGGCCTGATCAGCCTGCCGTGGGAGGGCCTGAAATTGTCCGCCGGCGAACCGGCCGTCACCACCACCTTCGTAGAATGAAGAGGGGATCGCCATACGAATCGAGGTGACAGGGATGAGTCGAGCGCTCATCGTCGTCGATGTACAGAACGACTTCTGCGAGGGCGGTTCACTCGCGGTCCCCGGTGGCGCCGCGGTCGCCGGCCGGATCAGCGACCATCTGCGCGAACACGCCGGTGACTACACCACCATCGCCGCGACCCGCGATTACCACATCGACCCCGGCCCGCACTTCTCCGAGACCCCGGATTTCATCGACACCTGGCCGCCGCACTGCCGAGCCGGCACGTCCGGCGCACATTTCCACCCGGATCTGGACACCACGGCGATCGCCGAGGTGTTCTCCAAGGGCGCGTACTCCGCCGGCTACTCCGGTTTCGAAGGCAGCGACGATAACGGGGACGCACTGGCGGACTGGTTGCGCGACAAGGGAATCGACACGGTCGATATCTGCGGTATCGCCACCGATCACTGTGTGCGGGCCACCGCGGCCGACGCTCGCGCCGCCGGATTCGACACCCGGGTCCTGCTCGACCTGACCGCCGCCGTGGCGCCGGAAACCACCGCCGCGGCGCTGGAACAACTGCGGGCGGCCGGTGCACAGCTGTCCGGCGAGGTCTATCGGGCCGGTTGACCCCGCGGGCCATGGACCGGATTGTCGGCGCGGGGCGCTAATCTGCCTGCGTGCCCGAACTGCCGCCCGTACCGACCCTGCTGTCCACCGCTGTCGAGGCACTCGGCGGTACCGCCCGCAGCGGTCAGCAGACCATGTCGGCGGCGGTGGCGCACGCCATCGACACCAAGGAACATCTGGCGGTACAGGCCGGGACGGGTACCGGGAAATCGCTGGCCTATCTGGTCCCCAGCCTGCGGCACGCGGTGCGGACCGGGCGCACGGTCGTGATATCGACGGCGACCATCGCCCTGCAGCGGCAACTGGTGGACCGGGACCTGCCACGCCTGGCCCAGGCATTGGAGAAGCCACTGGGCCGCCGGGTGAAATTCGCGATTCTCAAGGGGCGCAACAACTATCTGTGCCTGAACAAGGTCAACAGCGCGATTCCGGACGAGGAACCCGAGGCGGAACTGTTCGACGCCTTCGCCGTGTCGCGGCTGGGCCGGGAGGTGCAGCGGCTCCACGAATGGGTCTCCGATACCGAGACCGGCGACCGGGACGAACTCGTCCCCGGTGTCACCGATCGGGCATGGCGGCAGGTCAGCGTGTCCTCACGCGAATGTCTGGGCAAGACGCGCTGCCCGTTCGGTACCGACTGTTTCGCCGAACGCGCCCGCACCGAATCCGGTCAGGCCGATGTGGTGGTCACCAACCACGCCCTGCTGGCCATCGACGCGATCAGCGGAATCCAGATCCTGCCCGAACACGATGTCGTCATCATCGACGAGGCCCACGAGCTGGTCGACCGGGTCACCGGCGTGGCCACCGCCGAACTGTCCACGGCCACCATCACCGGCGCGGCCAAACGCTGCGCCAAACTGGTCGACGAGAAGGAACTGGACAGACTCGAGACCGCCGCCGAGGCCTGGCACGACCTGCTCGACGACCTGCCACCGGGGCGTTGGAACGAGTTACCCGCGGGCGGCAGCCAGGTCCTGGCCCTGCTGCGCGATGCCGCCTGGAATGTGCGTACCGAGTTGTCCCCGCCGGGTTCCGGTGCGCAACAAGGCGATCCGGAGACCGCGGCCGCGCGCAATATGGCCGTCGCCGCGGTGGAGGAAATCCACGACACCGCCGTGCGGGTGCTGACCGCCTTCGACGAAACCGATCCGTCCAAGCGCCACGACGTGCTGTGGCTGGGTGTGGACGAGGTGCGGGGAATCGCCCGCCGCACCCTGCACATGGCGCCGCTGTCGGTGGGCGGGCTGTTGCGCGGCCGCCTGTTCGGGGCGGCCACGGTGATTCTCACCTCGGCCACCCTGCAGGTCGGCGGCTCCTTCGACGGTTTGGCCGTGACCTGGGGGCTGCCGCCGCTGCATTCCGATTCCGCCGGCGCCGACTCCCCCGAGGCCGACGCACCCCGCCCGGTCGATCCCGCGATGGCCAACGGGGCCCAGGCGCCGGCCGATGCTTCGGTGCTGCGCTGGAACTGCCTCGATGTCGGCTCCCCGTTCGATCACGCCAAGTCCGGCATCCTGTATGTCGCCAAACACCTGCCCGCCCCCGGCCGGGACGGTCTGGCCCCGGCGTATCTGGACGAGATCGAGCACCTGATCGAGGCCGCCGGCGGGCGCACCCTGGGCTTGTTCTCCTCGATGCGAGCGGCCAAGGCCGCCACCGAAATTCTGCGCGAACGTCTGAACACTCCGATTCTGTGCCAAGGCGAGGACGCCACCGGAACCCTGGTCCGGCGCTTCGCCGAGGATCCGGCGGCCTCGCTGTTCGGAACGCTGTCGCTGTGGCAGGGGGTCGACGTCCCCGGGCCGTCGCTGAGTCTGGTCATCCTGGACCGCATCCCGTTCCCGCGCCCGGACGATCCGCTCCTGGTGGCACGGCAGCAGGCGGTGCAGGCGCGCGGGGGCAACGGCTTCCTCACGGTCGCGGCCAACCACGCCGCACTGCTCTTGGCCCAGGGCACTGGACGTCTGCTGCGCAGTGTCACCGACCGCGGCGTGGTCGCGATCCTGGATCCGCGACTGGTCACCGCCCGCTACGGCGGATATCTGCGAGCGTCGCTGCCGCCCTACTGGCAGACCAGCGATCCCGAGGTCGTCACCAAGGCGCTGCGCCGGCTCACCGCCGCCGCGGAGAACTGAACCGCCTACTTCGTCAGCAAGGTCAGTACCGCGGCCACCACACCGAGGACGATCGCACCGATCCCCCACACCAGACCCTGCCGCTGCCAGATACGGCCGTGGTCGAGCGAGAACCGCCCCGGTCCGGTGAAACCGAGCCCGGCCGCCGCCACCGCGAACAGCAGCGCGCCCTCATAGCCCTGCAGGCCGTGTGACCAGGTCACATTCATCGCGTTGATCATGGTGCCCACGACGATCGCCGCGCCCAGCGGGGTCAGCAGGCCCAGGAGCAGCAATGACCCGCCGGTCGACTCGCACAGGCCGGCGAGGGTGGCGAAGAACTTTCCCGGGTCGTAGCCCATATGACCGAATCCGCGCGCGGTCGCCGACAAGCCCATACCGTTGAACCAGCCGAACAGTTTCTGGGTCCCGTGGACGAACAGCAGTGCGCCGAAGAACACACGCACGATCAGCAGTCCGATATCCGTGGTGGCCGAATCGCCGGCGGTACGGAATTCGAACGGACGAACAGGTCTGGATTCGGTGGTCATCTCGAAGGTCCTGTCTCGGGGAGGGGTACAGGCTAATCCACGAGCCCGGGCCGGTTCCGGTTCATCGGTGCCCGCGCGCCGCCACTCGGCTACGGGCTGGCGGTAGCCACCAAGCCCAATTCCGCGGTGCCGGACAGCAATCGGTGCCGGGGCAGGACGCGGACGGTATAGCCGACCGCACCCGCGTGCGGCAGCGGGGTGGTCACCGCGAACAGCTCGGTCCCGGATTCGGTGGCCGCATGGTTCATTTCGACGACGACAGGGTCGGTCAGCTCGTCATCGGCGCCGACCCGACCCAGCACCACCTGCACCGTAACCTCATCGGTGGCCAGGCCCGCGAGATCGATATGGGCGCGCAGCGACAGCTGCGCCCCGATCACCGGAATATCGGGCAGTCCCGAACCCTCGACCCGCAGCACGCGCACCCGTGGCCAGGCCGCGTCCACCCGGCGACGGAACTCGGCCAGCTCACGCGCACCGGCGAAATCCTCCCCCGACACCGCCGC
>JAFMQT010000348.1 GCA_017354515.1 Nocardia sp.
GGTCATGCCGAGCATGCGCCGCCAATTGGTCAGGTCTTTGACCCAATTGGTGTCGGTGGGGTAATCCGACCATTCCGAACGCTGGCGGTGCAGGACGTATTTGTCCTTGCGGCTGCGGTAGATCCGGATCCGCTCGAAGCGCTCGTTGCCCATATCGGCCGACTCGGTCAGCAGCACTCCGGAGAAGCGCACCTGGCGGGCTCCGTTGTGGCCGACGCGCAGAATGATCTCCTCGAATCCGGCCTGCCGGCCCTCCTCGAGTTCGATGTAGCGGCGCAGTGCCGTGACGATCGCTCCCGACAGATTTCCGCCGACGAGCTCCTGGGCCCGCTGGAACAGGGGGAGGTCGTCATCGGAGACGTAGACGGTCTTATTGGGCATGAACCCACTATACGTAGATGTATACGTAGACACAAGACGCTGGTCGAAGTAATTTCCAACCGGCAGTGAACCACCCCGGGACCTATCCCGTATCCCGTCCGAGCAGGGCCGGACACCGAGCGCCGGTACACCCCACGGAAGGAGCGGCTATGCCGTCGCGAGTGGTCGATTATCTGATCGGTGCGGTCTCCGCGCTCGGTGTGCGGCATATCTTCGGTGTCGACGGCGCCAATATCGAAGACCTCTACGATGCCGCCTACGAATCCGGGGGCCGGGTTCAGGCGGTGGTCGCCAAACACGAGTTCGGTGCCGCCACCATGGCCGACGGATACGCGCGCAGCACCGCCGGCCTGGGTGTCGTCTGCGCGACATCGGGTGGGGGCGCGATGAATCTCATTGCGGGACTGGCCGAATCGCATGCCTCGCGGGTTCCGGTGCTGGCCCTGGTCGGTCAGGCGCCGACGAATCTGGAGGGGAAGGGGGCCTTTCAGGACTCCAGCGGGCTGTCCGGAACACTCGACGCCGCCGAAATCTTCCGCTCGGTCACCCGCTATTGCGCCCGGATCGACAGTCCACGGTCGCTGCCCGGACATCTCGCGCGCGCGGTCACCGCGGCCCGGTCCGGTGGTCCCGCGGTTCTGCTGTTCCCCAAGGACATTCAGCAGGCAGGATTCGAGGCGGAACCGTTCACGGCACGCCCCGCGGTGCGCGGACACGACGACGACGGCGTCGCGCACCTGCTCGAATTGGTCCGTGCGGCGCGCCTGACCGGCAAGGTCGTGATCATCGCCGGCGCACAGATCGCCCGCGACGACGCCCGAAATGAGCTGCGCGAGTTGGTGAACCGGCTCGATGCCGGAGTCGGGGTCGCGCCCGATGCCAAGGATGTATTCGGCGATACCGAACCCGGATATCTCGGCGTCGCCGGAAGTATGGGGCATGCCGAACTGCGGGACTCGTTGCACGGTTGCGCGCTGTGCCTGCTCATCGGCACCCGGATGCCGGTCACCGACCGGGCCGGACTGGAGTCGGAGCTGACCGGATCGGTCGCGTCGTTGGGCGCCGAAGCGCCGCATATTCCGGCGGCGCATGTCATGACCACCGACCTCGCCGCGACCCTGCGCACGATGGTCGCGGCGCTGGGGCCCGCCCGGGGGCGCACACATCGCGGCGGATATCGCCGGGCGCCGGATCCGCCGATCACCGCCGGCCTCGAATTCCGCCGGGGCCCGGACGTGCATGCGGGCCTGGACTACCGAACGATCGTCGAAACGATAAGCAACACCATCGATTACGACACCGATGTCTTCGCCGATGCCGGCAATACCGGGGCGTCGGTGGTGCATCATCTGCGGATGCCGCCCGAGGGCCGGTTCGTCGTCGCGCTCGGAATGGGCGGTATGGGTTACGCGTTCGGCGCGGCGATCGGATCCTGCTTCGCCCGCCGGCACCGACCCGGCGGAAGTGCGCGCCGCACAGTGGTAGTTGCCGGTGACGGCGCTTTCTATATGCACGGCATGGAGATTCACACCGCCATCGAATACGGACTCCCGGTGACCTTCATCGTCCTGGACAATTCGGCACACGCCATGTGCGTGACCCGGGAGCAGATCTACTACGGAGATCGCTACAGCTTCAACAGATTTCAGCAGGCACAGCTGGGTGCCGGGATGGCGGCGATGTTCCCGCGGCTGCCGTCCTATGCCCCGGCCACCGGCCGGGAATTCGGCACCGCACTGCGCAACTGCCTGGATATCGCCGGCCCCTCCTTCATCGCACTCGACTGCGATCCCGACGAAATACCGCCCTTCGCCCCATTCCTGACCGCCGCTAGGAGTAATTCGTGACCACCAGCGTCTCCCCACTCAGCGATATCCCGCAGGCACCGCACCGGGTGATCCCCGGACTGTTGCGCATCGAGAACTCCGATCGTGAGCAGACCACGCCGATCATCATGGACATGTTGCGATCGGTGTATCCGCACGATCAGATCTTCGGGCAGTTCTGCCCGGTCCAGGACTACATCGCGGCGCCGCCCCGGCAGCTGTACGAATACCTCTCGCACACGCTGAGTTTGGAGGAGTGGACCTACAGTCTGCGCGGCTTCACCGAAACGGCGACGCCGGGGCTGTGGGAGTCCTATGACCGGCTGGGTAAGAACACCCGCATCTACACGCGTACGGTCGCCAATCCGGATGCCATGACCGTCGACTACCACTGCGCCTGGGACCAGGGTGAACATCTGTGGATGATCTACCTGATGCGGGTGGTGGACGCGCAGGTCGTCTTCGACAAGCCGGGATCGGTGGTGCTGTGGAACAACTGCCGCCATCCGTTCTACGACGAGAATCCCTTCCCCGATGCCGCCCCACCCGGACGTCCGGTCTGGGTCGGTGATTTCTGGGAGATGTTCTCCGCCGGGCACCGCCTGGAATTGGACAACCTCAAGGCGATCGCCGAATACCGTGCGGCGCACGGTCTTCCGATCACCCCCGACTGGATGAAGTCAGAAGGATAGGACAGGTGCACCCGATGGATTTCACCGATCCCGCGCTCGGCTTGCCGGCCGTCAGCCTCGTCGATATCGCCTCCTATCTGCCCGGGGAGCCGGTACCGACCGAATACTTCACCCAATTCTCGCGTTCGGACCGCATGGCCAAGAACGTGATGTTCCGTGCGCCCCACGGGCGGCACCATCGAGGTCGCGACGAAACCGCCGTCGATATGGTCGAACGCGCGACGGCGCCGTTGATCGAACGCCGCGGCGCGGACGCGATCGCGAATGTCGATGTGCTGCTCACCCACACCCAGCTTCCCGATAATCCGGTGATGGGGGCCGGGCCGGAGGTGGCGCGGCGATTGGGAATGAATCCGGAATGGGTTCTCGATATACACAACGGCGGCTGTGCGGCATTCATCTACATGATGTCGCTGGCGCGAATGATTCTGCGCACCACCGATGCCCGCACCGCGCTCATCGCGGTGACCCAGAACACCGCCGGGCCGGTATTCACCCAGACCGAGATCCGCGGTCTGGCGCAGGCGCCGGTGCCCGGTGACGGATGCGGGGTCGGCCTGCTGGTCAAGGACAACAGTGCGCCGATCCTCGATATCGAATGCCGTACCTTTCCCGAATTCGCCGGCGATATGGAATTCTCCACCGGTTCCGAGCGGAAGTACTGGGAACCGGGCGAGGGACAGGCCTGTGTGAGTTTCACCGAATCGAAGATCACCAAGGTATTCGCGCGCGGCAATCGACTGGTCCCGGAATTGGCGCTGGCGGTCTGTGATCGGATCGGCGTCAAGGGACGCGATATCGATACCTTCGTGACCAACCAGCCGAATCGGCTGTTCCTGCGCAATTGGCGGGACGCCCTGGAACTTCCGGCCGAACGCCATCCCGACAGTTTCGATCGCTGCGGAAACCTCTTCGCCGCGGGCATTCCCGTCACGCTCGATCTGGAGAATCGCGCGGGTCGAGTTCGCAACGATTCGGTGGTTTTGTTGTCCGCCTTCGCACACGCGGGGGATTTCGCCGCCGCGGCCGCGATCAGATGGGGCGGCCCGCGATGAGCGGGCCCGCCCCCGACTCGCCCGCGACCCAGCCGATCGCGGCGGCGCGGTTCGATCTCACCCTGAGTGAGAATCCGTTCCCGCCCTTGCCTTCGGTGCTCGAGGCGGTGGATGAGGCTCTGCGGCAGGCGAACCGGTATCCGGAGTTCCTGCCGCACCGGCTGCCCGCACTGATCGCCGATCGGCTGGCCCTCACCCCCGAGCAGGTCGTGGTGGGCTCCGGTGCGACCGGGGTCGCGATGCAGATCATGCAAACGGTCTCCGGACCCGGTCGGACCATGGTAATGGCCACTCCGACCTTCGACGGCTATCCGATCATGGCGGCCACGGTGGGGCTGGAAACCGTTGCGGTGCCACTGGATTCGTCCGGAGGGCAGCGGTTGGACGAGATGACCCGGGTGGTGGACGAGCGTACCGCGCTGATCGCGGTATGCCGTCCGCACAACCCCACCGGGACCGTCGTGCCGATCGCCGAACTGAAGACCTTCCTGTTCGGGGTGCCGCGCCACATTCCGGTCATCCTCGACGAGGCGTATGTCGAGTTCCTGTCCGGACCGGAGTCGGTCGATGTCGGTGAGCTGATCCGGCACTATCCGAACCTGATCGTGTTGCGGACCTTCTCGAAGGCCTACGGTCTCGCCGGGCTGCGGATCGGATACGCATTCGGGGCGGCCGAACTGATGGCCCGGATACGCCGCCGGCAGCTGCCGTTCGGTATTCCCGACCACGCCGTGGCCGCGGTGCGCGCCTGCTACGCGGCCCCGGCCGAACTGGCGGCCCGGATCGCGGCGATCACCGCCGAGCGTGAGTGGTTGCGAACAGCGTTGCGGCGCAGGGGTATAGCGGTGCCGGACAGTCGCGCCAATTTCCTCTATCTCCCCGGTCGCGATGTGCACAGCACCCTCGCGGATGTGGGAATCGCGGCGAAGGGGTACCCCGATGGCAGCGCCCGGATCGCGGTCGGTGACCCGTCCGCCGACGCCGCCGTGGCGCGGGCCTTCGCCGGCCGCACGGCGACGGTGCTCACAATGTGCTGCGCAGGTAGACCTGACCGGTCGTACTCGAACGGATTTCGACGGCACTGATCTGCCCGGACGGTGTGGCGGTGATGCCGTCGGCCGTGATCGTCTGCCCGGGGTGGGCGGTCCACTGGGCGAGCTTGGATTGGGTTCCATCGGTGTGCACCACCCACAGCGCCCCGTCCCAGGTGTAGTCGGTATCCGACGGTGCGTAATCGCAGGACAGATTCACTCGGGTTCCGGTATTCACCTGTGTCAGTGTGAAATTCGCGGTGATCGGTGACGGCAGGATCTGATCCATCTGGCGGGACGCGACGATCTGCTCGGTGGCCGCGGGTGGGCTGGGCCGGTGGGTCACCGACATCGTCACCGGGATCGTGATGGCGACCGCC
>JAFMQT010000349.1 GCA_017354515.1 Nocardia sp.
CATCTTTCATCTGACCGGCTCCGGGCAGCATGCCGAGCAGATTGCCGATCGGGCCCATCTTGCGGATGGCCAGCATCTGGTCGAGGAAGTCCTCGAGCGTCAGCTCACCGGAGCCGATCTTGCGGGCGGCGTCCTCGGCCTGTTTCGCGTCGTAGACCTGTTCGGCCTGCTCGATCAGGGTGAGCAGATCGCCCATGCCGAGAATCCGGCTGGACATGCGGTCGGGGTGGAAGACGTCGAAGTCCTCGAGCTTCTCACCGGTCGAGGCGAACAGGATCGGCTGGCCGGTGACCTCACGCACCGACAGCGCGGCGCCACCGCGGGCATCGCCATCGAGTTTGGTCAGCACGACACCGGTGAACCCGACGCCGTCGCGGAACGCCTCGGCGGTGGTGACCGCGTCCTGACCGACCATGGCGTCCAGCACGAACAGGGTTTCGTCCGGATGCACCGCGTCCCGGATTCCGGCGGCCTGGCGCATCAACTCCTCGTCGATGCCGAGGCGGCCGGCCGTGTCGACGATGACGACGTCGTAATGCTTCTGCTTGGCCTCTTCGATACCGGATTCGGCGACCCGGATGGGATCGGCAGCCGTGACGCCGAGCTCGTTCTCGCCACCGCCGACCGAGGTACCGGGATGGGGCGCGAAGACCTGCACCCCGGCCCGCTCACCGACAACCTGCAGCTGCGTGACCGCACCCGGACGCTGCAGGTCACAGGCCACCAGCATCGGCGTATGTCCCTGTGCCTTCAGCCATTTCGCGAGTTTGCCCGCCAGGGTGGTTTTACCGGCGCCCTGCAGACCCGCGAGCATGATCACCGTCGGCGGGGTCTTGGCCAGCCGCAACCGGCGGGTCTCACCGCCGAGGATGCCGATCAATTCCTCGTTGACGATCTTGACGACCTGCTGTGCCGGATTCAGCGCACCCGAGACCTCGGCACCCTTGGCCCGCTCCTTGACCCGCGCGATGAACTGCCGCACCACCGGCAACGCGACATCGGCCTCGAGCAGTGCCAGCCGGATCTCGCGCGCGGTGGCGTCGATATCGGCCGGCGACAGACGTCCCTTGCCACGTAAATCCTGCAGGGCACCGGTCAACCGGTCGGACAGGGATTCGAACACCGATCGCGCTCCTGGTCTCGTCGAGGGACGTCACTCGGGTTACCAGGGTACGGGCAAGTTCACGAGCGGTGGATTCGCCCTGTCCATAGTGTGACTCAGTCGCTAGGCGAGCCGCCCACCTCGGCGGGTGCGGCTGATGTCGTGCCGTTCGCAGGCGATCAGGTACACCGCCTCCCGGCCGGTCAATCCCAGGCACAGGGCCATCGCGTCCAGATCGGCCCAGTCCGGTTCGCCCGGTATGCCGTCGGCGAGCAGTCCCGCCAGGCTCATCGCCGCCACCGCTTGGTGGCCCGTGAAGGTGCGGCCCGGGAGCCAGGACACCGCCCAGCGGTCACCGCCGACGCAGCGGGCGACGTGACTGGACGAATCACAGATGATCATGGACGAGGACACCACTTCGACCGACATCGACCTGCTCCCCTCACTACACAGCGCTCACCGGACAGGTACCGCGACAGTTCGAACAGATCGCGATCACGACCACACTTCGTAATCCAATGCGATAGTAAAGTGATCTACAGCACAATCCTGGGAGGTTCGTACAACGATCCGATCACCGCGCTCGTAGACGGTTGACCAGGTCGGGAGCAATGCGACCGGGTTCCGGGTAACCCCGGAAACTCAGGAATCACCGCCGGTTTCGGCCGGTTTCTTCGGCTGCTGATGGGGCACCACCGCCAGCACGGCCGCCTCGATATCCGCGCGCCGCTGATCAGAATCGGTGCCCGCCAAGTCGAGCGCGAAGGTATCGATCACCACCGACCCCATGGTGTCGACCTTCGCCCAGCGCACATCGGCGCGGGCGGCCGCCAATGCCGCTGCCAGCCTGCTCAGCAAGCCGATCCGATCCTCGGCCCGCAGCTCCAGCAACACCACACCGGCGCTGCCGGCATCGGTCCAGATCAGGCGAGGCTGTGCCTGCGCGTACGGGCCCACCCGCGCACCGGCCTCGTCCTCCTTACGGGCCAGCGCCGCCGCCAGATCCAGATCACCTCTGGTCGCCCGCAGCAGTTCCTGGCGCAGCAGCCCGGGATCGGGCGGATCACCGAAGGCGGGAGCGACCACGAAGGTGTCTACCGCGATGTCGTCGGTCGCGGTCAGCGTGGCCGAGAGCACTCGCAGCGAATGTAGTGCCAGCACACCGGCGGCCTCCGACAACAATCCGGGCGTATCGCGGGCGACGACGGTCACCAGGTGTGTGTAGCGACCCTGCCCCGCCCGCAGATCCACGTGCAGCCCGCCGGCCGCGACCTTGGCGAGGATCGCCTCGTCCACCGGCGCGGCATCCGGCACCAACGGCGGCGGAACCCGCTCACCGGACATCACCGCGTCCGCGCGGCGCACCAGATCACCGATCAGGGAGGCCTTCCACTCCCCCCACACCCCCGGGCCGGTGGCCAGCGAATCGGCCTCCGAGAGCGTGTGCAGAATGGCCAGCGTCTCCCGGTTCCCGCCCAGCGCGTCGGCGACGCGCGCGATCGTGGCCGGATCACCGAGGTCGCGCCGGGTCGCGGTTTCGGCGAGCAGCAGGTGGTAGCGCACGAGCACGCGCAGGATTTCCACATCAGCGGGCCACAGCCCGAGCCGCTGCCCGATATGGGTGGCCAGCTGGGCACCCACCACACTGTGGTCCTCACTGCGGCCCTTGCCCAGGTCGTGCAGCAATGCGCCGAGCAACAACAGATCGGGGCGGGCCACCCGGGTACTCATCGCACTCGCCCGGGCCACGGTCTCCACCAGATGCCGATCGACGGTCCAGATATGGACGGCATCGCGGGGCGGGAGATCACGCACCACACCCCACTCCGGAAAGAGCCTGCCCCACAAGCCCGTTCGATCCAATGCCTCGACCGCGTCGACGGTGCCGCGCCCGGCGCCCAACAGAACCAGCAGATCGTTGAGCGCCTCCCGCGGCCACGGCTCGCGAAGTTCGGGCGCGTCCTCGGCGAGTCGATTGAGGGTGGTGGCCGACATCGGCAGTCCGGTCCGCGCCGAGGCCGCGGCCACTCGCAGGATCAGGCCGGGATCGCGTTGCGGTCGCGCGTCGCGGGCCAGCACCACCTCGCCGGCGTGCTCGACCACTCCCTCATCCAGCGGCCGCCGCACCGGAAGTTTCCGGAGCCGGGCCAGACCACGTCTGGGCAGGGCGTTTCCGGCCGTTCGCACCCCGACATCCACCGAATACACGACCGTGCGGGCGGCATCGCTGAGGGTGCGTGCCAGGTCGAAACGATCACCGATCCGCAGCGCGGCGCCGATCTCGTCGGCGTCCTGGGCGCGTAGCTGATCGCGGGACCGACCGGCCACCCGGTGCAGTTCGGTCCGCACATCCAGCAGCCGGGTATGGGCGGCGCGCAGACCTCCCCCCGGCACATCCGGCCCCAGACCGGGCATGGCGTCGGTCAGCTGGGCGATGGCCAGCGCGTCCAGCAGCTGGATATCGCGCAGACCGCCGCGGCCGCTCTTGAGATCGGGTTCGGCGCGGTGCGCGACCTCGCCGTTGCGCTTCCAGCGGGCGCGGGCCTGCTCGACCAATTCCGCGAAGCGCGAACGGATTCCGGTGCGCCACGCACTACGCACGCCGCCGATCAGCAGATTGCTCAATTCGGCATCGCCGACGATATGGCGGGCATCGAGCATCCCCAGCGCGGCGGTCAGATCCTCGGCGGCCACCTGCAACGCCTGGGGGACGGTGCGCACACTGTGATCGAGTTTGATGTGGGCATCCCACAGCGGATACCAGATTTGATCGGCGACCTCGGCGACGCGGTCGGGATCGACATCGTCGTAGAGCAGCACCAGATCCAGATCCGAATACGGCATCATCTCGCGCCGGCCCAGCCCGCCCACCGCGACCAGCGCCAATCCACTGCCGGGCGTGATTCCGACCTCGGTGCCCTTGGTGGTCAGCCACAGCTCGTGCAGGTCGACCAGCGCCTGCCGCAGCGGTTCGGCGGCCAACCGGGGATGGCGCGAATCGCCGCCTCCCAGCAAGCGATTCCGGGCGACGACCAAATCCTTGGCGCCGTCGGACAGTCCATCCGCATTCATATCCGCAACACCACCCATGGTCGTTCCAGCAGCCCCGCTTCCACCGGTGGCCGGTGCGAAACGGGGCTGCTCGGATTCGTCGGTCTACAGGTCGGCCGGTTACAGCGCGTCGGCTCCGCGTTCTCCGGTGCGCACCCGGATCACCGAGTCGACGGGACTGACCCAGACCTTGCCGTCGCCGATCTTGCCGGTCCGTGCCGCCTCGACGACGACATCGACCACCCGGTCCACCGAGGAGTCGTCGACGACGACCTCCACGCGTACCTTCGGCACGAAATCGACCGAGTACTCCGCGCCCCGATAGACCTCGGTGTGGCCCTTCTGCCGGCCGTACCCCTGGACCTCGCTGACCGTCATACCCAGCACACCGATCTGCTCCAGACCCGACTTCACGTCCTCGAGCGTGAACGGTTTGACGATTGCGGTGATCAGTTTCATCGCGTCCTGCCTCCAGTATCTCGCGGTGCGCCCGCACCCGGTCGGCCCGATGATCGGGCTACGCCATTGTCGATCATCAGGATCAGGCCTCCTTGACGGCGGTGGCGGTCCGTGCCGTGCCACCCACAGCAGCGAAATCGTATGCCGACTCCGCGTGCTCGGATTCGTCCATCCCCCGGAACTCCTCTTCCTCGGAGGCCCGGATACCGATCGTGTACTTGATGATCAAACCAAGGATCAGCGCGACGACGAACGAGAACGCCAAGACCGAGACCGCGCCCACCGCCTGCTTACCGAGCTGGGCGAAGCCGCCGCCGTAGAGCAGGCCCTTCGCACCACCCAGGGTGGAACTCGCACCCGACTCCGGGCACAGGAACAGACCGATCATCAATGTACCGACCACACCGCCGACCAGGTGGACGCCGACCACATCCAGCGAGTCGTCGAATCCGAGCTTGAACTTCAGGCCCACCGCGAGCGCGCACAGCACACCCGCCACCGCACCGATGACCAGCGCGCCGAGCACGTTCACCGAGGAACACGACGGAGTGATGGCGACCAGACCCGCGACGATTCCCGAGGCGGCACCCAGGCTGGTGGGCTTGCCGTCGCGGACCTTCTCCACCACGAGCCAGCCGATCATCGCCGCGCAGGTGGCGAAGGTGGTGGTCAGGAAGGTGGAGCCGGCCAGGCCGTTGGAGCTGACCGAGGATCCGGCGTTGAATCCGAACCAGCCGAACCACAGCAG